>JBARRC010000240.1:0-3986 GCA_049644045.1 Phycisphaerae bacterium | reverse complement strand
TTCGTAGACCACCGCGGCGGGTATCTCACCCCCCACGATCTTGCAAAACACACAATCAGGGTCGCGAGACATGTTATCCTCTACAAAAACGTAAGACGGTCGCACCCCAACGACTACGTTGGGTGATACCCTATCATAGACGATCCAGAAGCTACCCGAAAGACCCCGAGCCGCGACGGGCCCGTGACAAAATCGGCGGGGGCACGAACACAACGGAACACATCAACGCAATACTCAAACCTGCACGATTCCTTCCCGTATGGCAAATCGTGTCAGCTCGACGCGGTCGTGAATGTCCAGTTTGTTCATCAGGTTGGTGCAGTGGTTTTCCACGGTCTTTGTGTTGATGCTCATACTTGCGGCCATCGCCTTCTGTGACATCCCGGAAGCGACGTACCGCAGGACTTCCATCTCCCGCCCGGTCAGCTTGGACATCGGCGACGGGCCGGGTGTTGCCAGCTTCGCTCCTTGATCGTCGACCACAATGCGCGCTCGCACCTCTTCACAGAAGTACACCCCACCGGAGGCAACCTTGCGGATCGCCGCCACGACCGTCTCCGGCGGATCACGCTTTGTCAGATAACCGCTTGCATGCACCGCCAGCGCCTGCTCTATGTACCGATCATGCATGAACAATGACATGCGGATTGCTCTCGACGGTTTTGGTAACGGCCTCGTCCGCTGTAGCCGCAGGATCAAGGACGACGAAGTCGGGTTCCCGCGCCAGCCGCTCGCACAACACCCGTCGTAGCAGGGTGTGATCGTTAACAACCAGTACTCTTGTCTTGTCGTTCAAATGGCTTTTCCCTCGGTGACAAAGAGGGGTATCCAGGCAGCGTTTCAAAATCAAGAAGCTATTCCGTACAGGGTGACGTACGTATGTCGCTCTCGACGAAACAAGTTGGTGTGTGCCGTTGCGGTTTACGACTGCAGCTCAGCCGGAAAGGCACCTATTACAGTGACATTATGTAACCTGCAGTGCCTCTGAATCACTATCGCAACGGATAGGCGTACATCTTTGACGCGGTTCTCTGTCGTCGGTCGCCGATAAGTTTGTAAGGTGGGTTATTGACTCACCTTCTTGTCTATCGAGGAACAGGTGGGTCGATGACCCACCCTACGTCGTAGCAGAGATATGGTACGCGCACCCTCCGCCCGATCGGTTCTGGTATTAGGCACGCTCGCGGCAGCGATCGGGCTTGCGGGAGACGTGCGTGCGCAACCTCTCCACAGTCCAACTCCGTCACCGGACCGCAACCCAATGGGTACGGCTCACCCTGCGTCGTTGAATCGCATTGTTCACCGTTTCGATTTCGATGAGCGGGCTGCGGGAAACCTCGAAGATGTTCCCAAATACTGGGACCCCGTAAGGAGGCCGCGTTTTCCACACTTTGCATACGGCGCATTCGACTTTGCGGTCGGAAGGCTTGCGCCGCCGTCGTTTCACCTGGCCGGTGAGGGGCGGAACGTCGCGTATCAGTACATTGGTCCGGAAACGCGTGTTCGTCCGAACACCGACTACCTCATTGAGGGATACGTCCGCGGCGACCGGCTGAAACACGCCCGCGCATGCCTGAGCGCCTATTTTCTCGACAAGTACGCCCGCCCGATGGTAGAGACCCTGGTCCGTTCGCGCTATGTAGGCGGGTCAAGCGACGGCGACGATTGGATCAAGGTCGAGCTGTACCTCGTCGCCGCACCGGCAAAGGCCCATGCGATCGGTCTTGTGGCGTGGGTTCTGCAAGAACCGCTGTGGAGCACGTCGCTGCCAACACGGCGACACATCCCCCGAAGCGATGTGCTCGGTGGGGCCTGGTTCGACGACCTGACGATCTACGCGCTGCCGCGCGTCCAAATCACAACCAGTGCACCGGGCAATGTTCTGATCCCAGGCGAACCGCAGGAACTGCACGTCGTCCTGGCTGACAACGAAGATGCAACGCTTCAAGGTAAGGTGTCCATTACGGCGGCGGACGGCAGCCTGGTCGAGACGCACCCCGTTTCGGTGGCGATTGATTCGGCGGAGCCGACGCGCATTCCCGTCAATCATTTGTCGCCCGGGCTCTACCACGCTCGACTGGATGTGACCGCGGGAACGGTAGCGATTGCCTCGCGGACACTGGCGTTCGCCCGCCTGGGGAAGCGATATGGGGATTCGGAGGCCGTGGCACGGCCTTTTGGTGTGGTCGTGGACCCGCAGTCCCGCAGCGACGCGACGACGGAGCTGGCGTTGCTGCGATACCAGGTGGTCGGGTCGGCCAAGCTGCCGGTATGGACCGGCCTGCCCAAAGACCCACCCACGCCCAAGCAACGTCGCGCTACGGATCGGCTGTTGCAGGATCTGGTCAGAAGTGGGTTCGCGCTGACCGGTGTTTTTGTCGGTCCCCCCAGTGCGATCGTTCGGAGTGACGGCGCCTACGTGCGCCCGCTTATCGAGCTGCTCGCCGGCGACCCCGGTGTATGGACGGAACACCTCGCTGCTGTGGTCGCGCCCTATGCCAGTGCGTTCCGCTGGTGGCAGGTCGGGCCGGATGCACCGAAGGTCGATTCGCCCGTGGCTTCGCTGGATCAGCTCGTGCTGGCCGTGACGCAGTTGCGCGACGCGATGGGCACCTTCATCACCATCCCGCTCTTATCGGTTCCGACGTCGACTTCCGTCGAGCCGGCGGGGCAAAAACTGCCGGCCGGGCAAATCACATTGACGATCGGGAGCGAGATCCAACCAGGCTGGTTTGCGTCACAGCTTCAGCGTTTTGAGACGCCCGGTTATGAGCATGTTTCTGCGTATGTCGAAGCGCTGCCCGAAGATCAGTACCGCCGTCTCCCGCGGTTGGCGGACTGGGCGCAACGCATCATCACGGCACGACATGCCGGGGCGGATACCGTTTTCGTGCCGCAGACCTGGCGCGTCCGCCAAACGATGCAGGGTGTGGTGACCGAACCGACGGAAGAGTACTTGATTCTTCGTACAATCGCGGACGTGATTACCGACGCCATCCCGGGGCCACGCCTGCGCCTGGACGAGGGGGTGCAGTGTCTCGCTTTCTACGACGGAGACTCGGCCATTCTGGCCATGTGGGATCCGCACGCCTCCCCCACCGGAAACCGCTATGCGATACAACTGGGACAGGCTGACCGGCAGATAGACTTGTGGGGTGTGTCCGCGCCGCTGGGGCGGGATGAACACGGGCGCCAGATTGTTCTTCTCTCTCCCACACCGATACTGGTGCCCGGGGTCGAGCGATGGCTGATCGAGTTTCGAACCTCCCTGGTGTTGAAGCCGGCGCATGTCGAGTCGGGTCTGGAACTCGTTCGCCACCGCGTTGAAATGGCGTACAAGGGTGACCGACCGGTGTTGGGTCTTGTGGTTCTTGACGGGCCGGCATCGTGCAACGTATCGCCACGCAGTTTCAGTTTCAGTCTCATGCCCCGGCGACAGGGAAGCCACACGGTGGAGGTGCGTTATCCGCACAACGAGCCGGCTGGCAAGAAGCGGATCGTGGCGAGAATCACGCTGCCCGGCGACTCCTATTACCTTGAAGTGCCGCTGGCAGTCGACGTCGGTCTGACGGACGTGGTCGTGTGGGGGCTTGCCCTGACGGAAGGAAACAACGTGGTCTTGCGCCACGTCGTCACCAATCACTCCCAGGACGTGTTGAGCTTCCGAGGGTCCGCTGACGTGCCGGGTCGCGAGCGTCAATACCGACCATTTTTCAACCTTCGACCCGGCGATACCCAGGGCGTGGAATATCGGTTTCGCGGCGCAGGCGACCTGGTTGGACGCAATGCTCGCCTCGGTCTGCGTGAGATGAACGACGGCCCGCGAATCCATAACCTGGAGCTAGTGGTTCCGTGATCGTTGGCGTCTGCGGGGTTCTACCGGGCCGCCCTCCTTGACCATTTGCCCGCCCGTTACTTTCCACGTTGCGCTTGCCCGGATAGAATCCAGGACGGCTCAGCGGGTTTCCAACCCGTGGGCGTGGCAC
>JBARRC010000239.1:0-3165 GCA_049644045.1 Phycisphaerae bacterium | reverse complement strand
AGAAAGTGAGAATATTCTCAACAAATCCTGCCGTTTGGCCCGCAAATTTCAAGCATGTCCTGCGCCATAGCTATTTCCTTTTGTGCGACTTTTCCCACTTGTTTTGCCTGCGTCCAGCATGTCTCATGGCACGTTTCATGCGTGAATTATAGTCGTTTTCGCCTCGCGATTCAACGAAGACAGCGATCAACTCGCGCTGGATTCTCCGCCAAGCTGGCACCAAAACTGCGCCAGCTTAAGTCAACAGCATTGCCCGCATGACCAGGGCCCCGAGAATGCCCCAGAAAAGCACGCGGTGTTGAAACATCGCCGGAATCTGAAAGTACGCAAAGATCAGGGCGATGACGAAGATATTGTCGAGGCTGAGCGACTTCTCGATGACGTAGCCCGTGAAGAACTGAAGTGCGGCTTGCCCGCCGGAGAGTTCATGGCCGATCGCCAGACCGATTCCCAGGAAGTGGTGCTCGTACATCCAGTGCACGCTGGCGGTGAACAACATCGCGAGGATCACCCACACTGTCGTCCACACTGCCGCTTCGGAGACAGTCAGCGCGTGGGTTTTGCGGTGAAAGACACGCAAGTCTAGGGCCAGCATCGCCAGTACGAAAACCACAAAGCCGATCCATAGCCAGATCGTCAAATGGGATACCTCCTCTCGCACGGCTGCATGACTGTTACCCGCGTCCTATCCCTCATGCACAAAACTCTTTACGATGTAGCCGCCCGATTTGTCATCGCGCTCCAATTCCAGCAGCTTTCGCGCCTGAGCCTCTTCGAGCAATTGTCCGAAGTTCTTGAAGCCGTGCCAGGACTCGCTGAATCCCGGGTTGCGCCGCTTCAGCGTCTGCTTGACCATCGATCCCCACACCTTTTCCTCTTCGCCGCGCTCTTTAAACAGACCTTCAACTGTCTCCAGAACCAGATCGAGCGCCTTCTGCTTCCTGTTCTCCTCGCTCGCGGGCGCCGTCTTGGGGGCCGACTTTTCGATCGCAGTTCTGGGCTTTGTTTTGCGCGGCTTTTTCGCCTCTCGTACCAGATCATCGTAAAGGATGAACTCGTCGCAGTTTGACATGAGCAGATCAGAGGTGGAGGATTTGACCCCGACGCCGATGACCATCTTGTTGTTTTCTCGTAATTTGCTCGCCAGCGGCGAAAAGTCCGAATCGCCGCTGATAATCACGAACGTGTCGACGTGCGACTTGGTGTAGCAGAGGTCCAGGGCATCCACGACCATGCGGACGTCCGCTGAGTTCTTGCCCGACTGGCGCAGATGCGGAATCTCGATCAACTCGAATGCCGCCTCATGCATCGCAACCTTAAACTCCTTGTACCGGTCCCAGTCGCAGTAGGCCTTCTTGACGACGATGTTCCCCTTCAGAAGCAGGCGCTCCAGCACCTTCTTGATGTCGAATGCCTCGAGCTTAGCGTCCCGCACTCCCAGGGCGATATTCTCAAAATCGCAGAACAATGCCATGTTTTGGGTCTTGGGTTTCCCGTTCATTGAATTCCCCGTTGTCGTTTCGCTACCGATCCATACCGTTGTCGGAACTGATGAGGCGTCACGTGCGCTTCGGATGCCAGCGCTGCGAGCGAAGCCGGTGATTCAAAACCCTCCGGTTCCAGGCGAATCATGTAGGCCCGGGCGACGTGGTACGAGTAGCTGTCGATGTCCACAGGCCGGATCTTCGTCCGGTTTGTCGTGAGGTCAATCATGTCTTCGAAGGGCACCGGACTGAGGTTACCTTCGCGCAGCGTGATCGTTACACCAGACGGAAGCTCTGGCGTCGAGTCAACAAGGAGCCGGACACCGCCGTGTCCTATGTCGCGAGCATATCCCATGTCCGACGTCGTGGGAGCCGCGCACCGCAGCTCATAGCCCAGCGTGTGCGCGACGAGCGTCATACGTTCATTCCTAGCCGCGAAACGGCGCTCCAGCTCCATTTGGAGGATACGTGCGAGCGGCGCCTCTGAAAGACGGGGGCGGCCAGCAGCGTCGAGCGGTACCGGGCATCCCAGAGACTTCGGCAATTCGTCGGGATCCCGCAGGATAGAGGCGAACCCTTCGGCAAGTATGGCCACGCCGTCGCGCCGGCCTGACGTTCGACGCTTAAGCATGGCGCCCTCCAGAATATCCGCAATATCGGAGATCGTGGTTGGCTGGGGGAACTCCTCAGGAATGACAGTAAGCGTCGCGCCGGCCGATTTCCCGATCCCCAGGGCCAGATGACCGGTGTTTCGCCCCATGGTCACGATGATATACCACCGGCTGGTTGTGCGCGAGTCCTCCATCAGGTTGGCCACAATGCCTGAGCCGAAATGCCGCGCAGTTGTAAACCCCACCGTAGGGGCACCACCAGGCAAGGGCAGATCGTTATCGATCGTACATGGAACGTGCACGACCCGAATTGCCCCGGCGGCCTGGGTCGCAACGAAGCGCGCATTCAAGGCAGTATCATCACCACCGATGGCAGACACGTCCAGTGGTCTCAACGTCAGGTTCAACAACCGGCGATACTGCAAGCTTGGACTGATCCAGTAGACTTGTGCGTGAGGTCCGCAGGATCGAGCCACCGTCGAAGTGAATCCGGCCAACGTCCTTGATGGTGAGCGGCCGGACATGTTGCTCTGGGGCCAAAAACTCACCGGCCAGGTGCCGGAATCCGTCCAAGATACCCAGCACACTGAGCCCGTTGTTGACCGCCTCAATCGTAGCGGCGCCGATCACGCTGTTGATGCCGGGAGCCGGCCTGCCGCCGACAACAATGCCCATGGCCGCGGGTTTCATCGCCGAATCGTCATCTTACCGCCAGAGGATTCCTTCGGGATCTATCTGGTTTACCACTACCGGCTCCGGCGCTGAGACGGACGGAATCTCGAATGCTAGAGACGGCAACGTCTCCTCGAACCGACGGCGAAGTTCAATCCGTGCCCAATCGTGCGGCGCGATCATCACGTGCCAGAACACGTGCATCTCCCACTCGTCACTGAAGAACAGGTAATGGCTGACCACTAACCAGTGCGGCTTGACGATGGTGCCCGCCCACACGGTTGTCTCGTCGATTCCCAACTCCGGCTGATTCTCAGCCAGCCACGGTATGAAGAGGTCGCGCATCTCGGCCGCCGTCGGTGCCAGAAAATCCTCCTCTTCGGAGGTCAGCGTGATGG
>JBARRC010000238.1:0-8097 GCA_049644045.1 Phycisphaerae bacterium | reverse complement strand
CACCAAAACCGCCCGACCCTGAAAGGGTCGTCTATTCTTCGGCGGCTTGGGCGACGGAGCATTTATGCGACCCCTACAGGGTCGAATGGAACGGGTGTTGGGGTTACCATCGGCGGCGTTCGCCTCCGGTGAACTTGCCCATGGCTACTATAGGTCAGCCTTTCAGGCTGAATTGGTCGAGTGGGTCGTTTGACCCACCTGTTGTGCCGGTGACCGAATGCCGCGCTGCCGGCCCATCTCATGTCGGTCATAAGAACTAACTGCGCTCATGATCAGAGACGCGACCGTAAGGGAGCGGGCCATTACGCCGCGACACAGGCATCTTTCCCCTTCACGCTGACCTCGAAAGAGCGTGTATTTAATCGAATGCGCATCAAGCGCCTTCCGATCTTTGCAGGTTCAAACGCACAAGGTTCGCCAGCACGAGCTGGTCTACTTCCTTGCGGCGAGCGGACATGGCGTGATCCGCCGGAAGCGGGAAGCCCGCGCCGGTCTGGTTCCAGACTTCGGCCCAATCTTCGCACCAGTCGCCGTCAGCGTCGGTCGCGGTATAGGCTGCAAGGACCGCCCGGTCGAGCTTGTCGTGGGCGAGCTTCAGCCACGTCGGACGATCGTTGTACAGATTCGTGAGCGTGCGCTTCTTTAGATTCTTGTCCTTGGCGGCACGGGCCATTATCGCCGATTGTCGAATCAGCCCGCGAGCTTCCTCGGGCACGTCTGAAAAGTCATCCTCGGCGTCGACGGCTTGGGCGATGGCCTCGATCCACTCCGGCGGGTTAAGCCAGCGCTCGCGCTGCTCGTTCAGCTCTTTCGCGGCCTGGGCGATGCGTCGATAGGCTTCATGCTCACTCGGCTCCGATCCCGGCGACCAGGGCAGCGGGAAGGTCTCGAAACACGTCGTCGGCGTGTAGCGCGGCCGGTCTTCCAGCTGCGTCCCCTGTCGGAGCGCCCACAACTCGTGAATCGAGCTATGCAACGCACCGAAGAAATAGTCGTCGGAGCGTGCGAAGACGATCAGCTGATGGTCAGCCAAGACCGGGGCATCAATAAACTCAAACAGGCGAAACTTCGTCAGATTTGGCGTCGCAATAAACCGCGTTCCCGGTAATTCCGCACGCATGGTAGGTCGTGGCTCAACGTGGCGCCACCAGAACTTTGCGTAAGTCTCGCGTCGATTGCCTTTCCGAAGAGGATACACCCGG
The DNA here is from genome assembly GCA_049644045.1 of Phycisphaerae bacterium. Taxonomy (GTDB): domain Bacteria; phylum Planctomycetota; class Phycisphaerae; order UBA1845; family UBA1845. The sequence goes on along the minus strand of JBARRC010000238.1, from coordinate 6,895 downwards.
GATTCGACGAGTCGAAATGGTTCTGCGAATCCGGCGGCATCCGCGCGGGTCGCCGTGCAGCCGTAGTCGACAATCCACATGGCGCGGTTTCGTTTGGTGATATCACCACCATTCACCCAAGGCCTAATGACTTGTGCATTTGACTTGCCGTTCGGATTAGGAGATGCGAGCAGCGAGCGCGCTTCATCAAACGTGAGATCAAACTTGCCGCCCTTTGTATCACCCATGAAGGCAACGCGCCGGTTCTCAGCCAACGTAGCAGCCCGGCCAACGTCAAGCTCACATGACAACGCGGTCGTGATTTCCGCAACGTCTTCGCCGTTGAGCTGTCGTACCGTCTCAAGTCCGGAATCAAATCCAACAATCGACACATGCACGGCCGCTCCGTCAAGAACCCACTTCCGGTCCGACCATGCCATGAAGATATCGCCGGTCTCTTTGATGCGATCCAAGACCTTGCGATTCGCGCCGCCGCGGATTCCTTGCGTGCCAAGCAGGCCCGCGCGTGTCTCCGGTTTCCATTCGATGGCTTGTCGCGCCAACTCGAACCAATAGCAGCAAAGGTCGGACGGATTGGGGATCTCGAACGCGGCAAACATGGCCTCAACATAGCTGTCTTCCAACCCTTGTTGGCGAAAGAGCTTTGATCCCAAGAACGGCGGGTTACCGATGATGAAGTCCGCCTCGGGCCATTTGGCGGGTTTGGGTATGTCGGGGTCGGAGAGATCGAGGATCGCGTCTTGGCACTCGATTGATTCAATCGGTTCCAGGATCGGATCGCGCGGGGCGTTAAAGCCGTTCTCGCGCATCCACTGCAAGTAACCGATCCAGATGACGACCTGGGCCAGCTCGGCTGCGTAGGGATTGATCTCGATTCCGTGCAGTTGCGTCGGGCGCACTTGCGGGAGCAAACCCTGGGCGATCTCGGGCTGTGCCGCGTATGTGATGACTTCCTTTTCGAGACCCAAGAGCTGCTGAATCGCGACGTAAAGAAAGTTGCCCGATCCACAGGCTGGGTCGAGTATGCGAACGGTGGCCAACCGATGCACGAAACCGTCCAACACGTCCTCGATCACCTTGTCGGCCTTTTTCTTCGTATCCCCTTTCCTCTTGCGCCGTCGTTCGAGCTGCGCCTCAACTTGGGCTTGTGTTGCCTCCCATTCACTGCGTAGCGGAGCCATGATGACCGGCTCGACCACGAGCAAGATGTCTTCACGGCTTGTGTAGTGCGCGCCGATTTGTGCCCGCGTATTCGGATCGAGCGACCGCTCGAACAATGTCCCGAAGATCGCGGGTTCCACACTACCCCACTCTTGGGCAGCCGCGGCGAGCAGCACGTCGATTTCGTCGGTGGTCAGCTCGAGCGCCGGTGCGTCGTCAAACAGACCGCCGTTGAAGTGTGGAATATCATCGACGCCGAAGCTGCCGCCGGTCTTCATTTCGGCGAATAGTTCGCTAAGCGCTTTGGTGAGTCTCTCGGGGTCGGACTTTCGGCTGGTGAGCAGCCGCTCGAACAGCTTGTTGGGCAGTAACCCGACGTCCTCGGCAAAAAGGCAGAACATGCACTTCATGAGAAAGTGGGCGGTGTCGTGAGGGTCATGGCCGCGAACGCGCAGGTCGCTCGCCAGCGTGCCGATTTGCTTTGCGACAGCCTCTGTGACCGATTCGGCGGTTATGGTGGGCTTGAATGACTCGGGATCGGTGAATACCCGGCGGAGCAGGTCCAGGGATTCCGGTGCGTCAAGTTGGGCCAGCTCAATTATGTGAACCTGTTTGGCCGTGCCCGTGAAGTTGGTGTGAATCTCCGTTCGGTTGATGTCGCAGACGATCAGGAGCGGCGGGTTTTCCAGCGCTTCGCGGTATTGGCAGAGTTGGCGATATGCGTCGGCCAGGTCGCGATACTTGTCCTTTTTCTTGTATTCCCAGCCGAACTTGCCGCGCCACCATACGTCGGCGAAACCGTGCTTACCGGCTGCCCCGCGCGAGGCTCCGCCGCTCGGGACCACGCCTTTCTCGAAGGTGTATTCGGCGCCGGTGGCGTCGTGTTCGGCGGGAGTCGGTTGCCCGAGCAATCGGCATAGGTCGATGAAGTGTTCTTGGCTGGCTGCGCGCTCGGAAAGCTCAGCGCGGCTCCATTTTGCGATGAATTGAGCCGGGGTGGTCTGTTGCGTCATGGTGCAAAAGATATAGACGCGGACGGGCTGTGTCCACGCAGCGCTGCTGTGCAATGGCGTTCACGGCTGGTCAGCGGTCGCGGATGGACCCTACAACTGCCCAGAAACGTGGACCTGTTGGACTACTTCATCATGCAACAGGAGTTCACCGGGGCTTGGCTCTAGCCGTCAGAGCCAAAGCATTGACAGGCGAATCTTTCACGATCGCAGGGTGGCGCTGCACGGTACATCGAGGCGATTCACGTGGCCAATTGCCAACAAGCCCGCCTCGCGCGAGCGTGCGTAGTGTCTCACCCGGGCGACATATCTTCCCCGTCCCCCGTGCTGTTGACTGCGTGTGTTCTTGGGAATTTTGACAAAAAAGAATGCTCACTGAACCGACGGTCTAATCCGGGAATCCAGCAGGCATTGCAGCCCCCCCGCTACGCTCCAGCTATTCCTCTGCCCTCGAATTCACTGAACCGTTGGGGGTTGCCTGTCATCGTCTGGAATGCCGATCAAGTAGTCTACCGCTTGGGCCTACTGCGTAGTGTGTTCGGCTTGCCTCTCTAGCCAGCAAGCGTTACCCGCTCGATAACTGACAACGCACGGTACGGAAGTGGGGTTAGCATAAAGTGGATGCGTACTGGTGATGGAGGCTGGCGGCGTGTGGGCAGATCCCGCGGCGCTCCAATCGCTTGGCAAAACCCGCAAGCCGGCGGGGCGCGAACATCGAAACGGGGGTATGCAACAGGAGTTGCCAGTCGAGCCGTAGAGACCGATGTCGGGCGTATTCCACGTCGTAGTAGATCCACTCCTGGAAGTCTGAGCGGCTCACATCTCGCAGCCTCAGCACCTGCCACAGGCCGGTAATACCAGGCTTGACGGACAACCGCGTGCGACGCCACGCCGGGCAAAACTGATTCTCACCGTCGGGTGAGGGTCTCGGGCCCACCAGGCTCATCTGCCCGAGAAACACGTTGATCAATTGCGGCAGTTCGTCGAGGTTGAGGCGACGAAGCCAGTGCCCAACCCAGGTCAGTCGCGGGTCGCGGGCGATCTTGAACTGCGGACCGTCCACTTCGTTTTGAGCGCGAAGCTCAGCCTGCAGCGCATCGGCGCCTACACGCATCGAACGAAACTTCAGACAGCGAAACTCCTTGCCGCCCAACCCTTGACGCTTGTGACCGAACAGAACCGGGCCTCGCGACGTGCATTTTACCAGAATCGCCACGATAATAAGCAGCGGAGACAGCACGACCAGGCCCACCGCCGAGGCGATCAGGTCGGTGGTGCGTTTCAAAACCAGATAGGTGCGATCGAGCGTCGCATTCACCGTTTGCGTCTCCCGTCCCGTCACATTGACCACGGAAGAAGTCGAGCTGGATTCCGACAAGGTGCAGGGTGTATCCGACCAGCGGACGCTGAACCGACGGGTTATCGCGCCGATGCTGTCCAAACACCAACCGCGGGTGAGCACGTGGTTTACAACGGCTGCGGCGTTCTCTCCAGGGGTGACGAGAAAAGAGGCTTCGCCGGACCAGAGGTCGGCGAATCCGGGAGAGTCGTCGTAGTGACGTTGGAACCCCACCACCTCGCCTGTGGTATCGACCAGAACGGACTCAGGATAATGCCCCTTGTTTGCGACACTCGATGAACCGAAGACCAACACGTCAGTATCGTGGCGGCGCAGTGCGGAGTGGGCTGCGCTCCAATCCACGACCGGTAGCCGGCCGCCATTGATGACCCAAACCTGCCCCCGGCGCCGGGTTGGACAAAGAGAGAGCGCGCCATCCTCGTTGTACCAAAGGGGGGAAGCGTGTCCGAGATGTGGCAGAATCTCGTCTGACCGTCCCCGGAGACGTTCGGGAAGAAGAACGTACACCGAATGCGCCCGCTCAGCAGCCCACCGGCAGTACCAGTTGATGAGGTGTGTGCGATCCTCCCAAGGCGTGCGCAGATTGCGCCCCTCACCGGCTCCGTCACCGGTCGTCAAGTCCCCGCCGAAATGTATCAGCACGGTCTTGTTGTTATGCCTGGTGATGATTCGACGCCTCCTTCCCCTCCGAAGGTAGAAACTGATCGGCGACGGACGTACCCGCGGGCACACGCGTACGATTCGCCGCAATTACCCGAACCAGCCACGAACCGACACTGACGTGACACTCGTTGCCGAGCATTGCCGGGCCGATCAAAACCGCGCCATCGTCGATTCGACACCCGTGTCCAAGAAGGGCCGGCCCGATGATGCGCGCCCCCGGTGCGATGTCCACGCCCTCGCCACACCAGACATCCGGCGCAAGCCGGCGGTAACCGTTCGTGTCGAATCGGCCCATCGACAGGACCCGACGAAGGACGTCGACGTAGGTCTGCCAATCCGACACTTCACAGGTTGCCCGTCGCAAGGTGACGGCACCCACACGCAGGCCCGCCCGTCTCAGTGCCGGAATCAATTGCTCTTTCAAGTCCTGATAGCCGTCGGAACGGATGAAATCCAGCACTGCCGGGTCGCAGCAGTAGACACCCGCCGGCTTGAGAAGTGCCTCATTTCTGGCACCAGCGATGTCGGGATCACGCGTACAGAACACGGTCAACGCGTTACCCTGGGCCCGATGCTGCTCGAGCATCCAATCCGGATCATCCTCCAGCCAGACCGATCCGCCGACCACGAAGATTGTCCTACCACTCAAGTGGGGCTCGCAGGCTTTCAAGCAGCCGGCTGTGCCCCGCGGCAGGCGGTCTTCGAAAAAGCCAACGTTGGGGGTCAAAGACCCATGGCTTGCCATACGCCTGGCAATCAGCTTGGTGTGACCGTTCGCGCAAATGACACAGTTACCGCCGGACCCCTCATGTAAGCGCGCAACTAGCGTTCCGATAAGGGTTGTGCTCGGGAGCGGTAGAAGTGATCGGGGCTGTTCCTGCGTCCAACCCGCTTCGCGGCCAACCGTCCCGGCAAGTATTACACAATCCATCATCACAGCACACAACCTATTCGTTGCGGCGATAACACCACGACAGCACCAAAACGCGACAGCTTGAGGAACCGGGCACTAGGACCGTGTTTCGTAAGTTACGCGACTGTCTGAGCCGGGGGCTTTAACCTGCGCGGTCGCTTGACCGAGACCCCCTTCTCGGTCCTTCCGGCGTGCCGAGAAAGGATTCCCGGCACAGCACATAAACCCGCAGCTCGGGTCACAGTCGTCGCACTATTCATGAAACGCGGTACTAGACAAGGTGTGCCCCCTCCCTTTGCCTGCGTAGACCAGCCCGCTTGAATGAGAAGATTAGCGCTGCTTGCAGACCAGCCCCTACACTCACCCCCTCGATACTGTATCCGGGTCGCGACCATAGTCAACGGCATCCATCCGTATTTTCTTCGACGTAAGCCCCAGCCCGCCTGGTGTGACATTACCGGGCGTCTGAGCCCGCGTTGACAACAGCACGCCGACAGGCTACATTTGATCGAGAAACACAGCGCGGGTGTAGCTCAGTGGTAGAGCGTCACGTTGCCAACGTGAATGTCGTGGGTTCAAGTCCCATCACCCGCTGTTGTTGACCGCCGTTGTCCACGAGCGACAACGGCGTCTTTCTTTTGACGTGGGCGCAAGTTACGACGATCCCGCCGCGCGTTCCCCCCACCCCCGAGACACCGTTCGTTTTGACAGCAAGTGACCGGAAGTGACGGCAACGGACGCGCGTACGTGGAAGGTTTAGTGCAAGGTAAACGGATGATCGGGCGGCGACTGGTCATGTTCCGGTCGACGAAGACGGCGGCATGAGGCCGCGTCGGACGTGGTGCTCGGTGTTTCGCCACGTGGATCAGGAGGTGGCCTAGCGGCGGGTCGGGGGTTATGCCCGGGCTGCGGTTGCGCTGGACAGGGCGGCGTCGAGCGGGAGCGCCAAAGCGGGCAGGATGTCGATCGCTCCCGCCACGTCGAGGAGCTTCGGATCAGTGTAGATGTTCGCGGTCAGCTCGGGCTTGGAATGCCGCATGGCAGCTTGAGCCGTACGGAGAGGAACGCCCGCGGCGGACAGGTAGGTGCCGAAGGTCGTTCGCAGCGCGTGGATATCAACGACGCGATTTCGCTCGTCGCGCTTGGGGATGCCTGCAGCCGCTAAGTCGCGGTCGAAGATGCGTGTCAGCCCCAAGGGAATGTGGAACAAGGGGGTAGACGGCGGCAGTCGCGCCGGTATCGGTTTTCCGCTGTTACGCGCTTCATCCTGCAATTCGTTGCGCCGGTCCTCAAGCCACATTGACAGCTCCCTCGCCATGTCCGCTCTCAGAGGGATGTTCGAGCCCTGGCGGTTCTTCTCGTCAGCAGCATTCAGGATAGCGTAGGCCACGGGACCGCCGAATTCGAGTTGTCCTACAGTCAGCGACGCCAACTCACCTTTCCTCAGGCCGGTCAAAACGAGCGTCTTGTACATCAACGCACGCTCATGCCCGGTTCGTTCACGCCGGGCGATCAGATCAGGATTGTCCTTCAATGCCTCACCCGCCCGTTCCACGGCCGCGTCGATGTTCTCGACGGTCAACGGCTCGCGCTTCCACGTGGCCCGGCTTCGCGGCAGCCGCTTGGGGTCGGACTTCGTCGGGGTGATCTCGCGGCCGAATTCAGCCAAAGGGCGCCACCGGGCGACCCTTAGGAGGCGCATCAACTCCGCCTCAGTCAGCGCCCGGCGGTGATGTCGGCGGTCCACCTGCTGTTCGGCCCGGGGCACGTCGGCGAATGGGTTATGAG
>JBARRC010000237.1:0-4292 GCA_049644045.1 Phycisphaerae bacterium | reverse complement strand
CGACCGACGCTCTCCAGATCGCGCAGATGCACTCGGCGGGCGTGGTCAAGGAGAATACGCCGCGGTTTCGCCGTCGTTGCCGAGCCGTTCAGCCGCGTGCGCTCCAACTCATCCTCCTTCTGTTGCGCGACCTTCATGGCCAGCGCCAGGTTGCTCTGGCCGGTGGATCTCTCGACGACGCGAGCGGGTGTTGTGCGACCGTTTCCAGCCGGTTCCCGCCAGCGCAGGCACCAGTTGTTGGATCGTCGCGGCCGGAAGATCGTGATGTGCAGCCCTATCTTCCTCGCCTTGCCGTCGTATAGCTTACTCGCCATCCTTCGTTCTCCTCCTCCTGGCTTGGGCTCGCTTCGAATCGCGCCGGGATTTCGCCTCATACTCCGGGAACCACGCCTCAAGTTCGTCGCGATAGAAATGCCACAAACCGCCCTCCTTGTGGCAGGGGAAGTCGTACTTGCCGATCTGGCACCAGCCGCGCAGCGTCCGCACCGTCTTGCGGAGCGCCGCGGCCACGACTTCGATTGTCAGCGGGCCACACGGCAGATCGGTCAAGCGGGAACCGCCATGATGTTCTTCCGTAGGCGGCGCTTCAGGGCCGGCGTTCCGCCCGGCTGTCGGATCCGTCTCGTCCGGATCGCCGAATGTGTGTTGTGAGGGTTCGTGCCGCCCGTCGCCCGTCGAGACCGCCCCCGGCCCGACCTTCTCCGCCAATGCCACCCGATTCTCCAGAATCCCGATTCGGCTCGTGAGATCGTTGACGTGATCAAGCAGTTCTCGGACGAGCCGTGCGTCCGCGGATTGCGCCGCGGCCTCGCCATGAGGCCGGTCAAACGTATCGCGAACACGGTCGTGTGACGGATGTGCATGGTGTCCATTTGACGAGCGGCCATTACGCGATGGTCTGTCAAGCCCGAAGTCCATGCGCCAGTCTATCGGGCCGTCCGGCAAAGCCCGACGTAGCGCTCGGAGACGGGCTCGTCATTCATATGTCAACATACACCGGCAGGGCCACTGCCTACGGAAGCCGGATCAGGCTCCGCCGCACACTTCGCAATTCCGGCGGCACCGTTCTTATTGGATCACCTGCCGGTATCAGCCCTCCATCCAAAGCCGCGAACCACGGCGCCGGCAAGACCCACAAGCCGTAGGCCATAGCGCCCGGTGCCGTTGGCTCATTGCCGGGCCGGCTCGCGCGTACTGAACTGAAAGGCCCGCTCACCGCGGGCTTTCTTCTGCGCGGGTTCAGTGAGTGACCATTTCGTTTTCCGGCTCCAGGGTACGCATCGCCTGATCGCGGCAAATCAACCGATTGTCGCCTTGTCGTCGGCGCACCCTACGGACTCCAAACCCTCAACCCCCCAAGACCTATTTGTATGAGCGGTCTCCACAGGTCACCTCACCGCGACCGGGCCACACCCGCAGCTCACCAGGCCTGCGGTTTTCCATGAACGCTAGAACCGCTCATGGATATTGAGGACCAATTCAAAGAGACAGGGATTGGCACCGGCGGAGCAGCAGGGCACGCACGGTTTACGTTCATTGACCTGCTCGCCGGCATCGGCGGCTTCCGCATTGGACTTGAGCGGATCGGCGGCAGGTGCGTGTACGCGCTTGAGCGAGAGAGGTTTGCCCGGAAGACGTATGCGGCCTGGTTCGGCGCGGAACCGGAAGGGTGCGACATGAATCACACCGATCTCGGTTCGTTTCCAGTCCACGACATCTTGACGGCCGGGTTCCCTTGCCCCTCGTTCTCACAGGCTGGCGTGTCGACGCTGCGATCGATGGGCCGTGCTCATGGACTGAAGGACGCAGACCGCGGCCAGCTGTTCTTCCGCCTCACCGCAGTGCTCGCGTCGTGTCGCCCGCCGGCATTCATCTTTGAGAATGTCGAGAATCTGTTGCGGCATGACAAAGGCCGTACTTGGGGCACGATGCACAGCCGTCTCTGCGGACTCGGTTACTCGGTGTTTGCGGATGTGCTCGATGCAAGGCACTTCGGGGTTCCGCAACATCGCGAGCGCGTTTTCATCGTCGGATTTGACAATGACCGCTTCGGGGCGGAACCGGCCTTTCAATTTCCCGAGCCGCTCTGTCAGGTCGCACCCACACTACGTTCCATACTCGAACCCCACCCCGATCCGACTTTCACTCTAACCGACGGAACTTGGCGTTTTCTGAAGACCCACAAACGAAAACATGCGGCGAAGGGAAACGGTTTCGGCTACAGCTTCGCCTCGCTGGAGGGGATCACCAACACGTTATCCGCCCGATACGGCAAGGACGGGTCGGAGATTCTGATTCATCAGCCCGGCCGCAACCCGAGAATGTTGACGTTACGAGAAACGGCGCGCTTGATGGGTTTCCCCGACCACTTGCCGATCGTGGTCTCGAAGAGGCGGGCATACCATCAGTTCGGCAACGCTGTCGTGCCGACGATCATCGAAAAGGTCGGCATGCAAGCGTTGAAAACCATCGAACGGCAGGCACACGGGGACTGACGTATCGCGACCACCTCCCGAAACATGATCGAATGACGCGAAGTTGTATCCTCGTCGCCAAAACCAGCGGCATTGCAGAATGTCTGATGCGAAAACCTTGTGCTGGCCGATAGTGCCCAGCATGGACGGGAACGGCAAGCTGGTGCAGATTCGCGAAGCGAGCGAGCTCGCCGGGTGCAGCCGCGATTCACTGCGCCGCTGGGAGCGTGCGGGCCTCATCAAGAGCCAGAGAGGGCCGAACGGCTACCGCTTGTACAAACCGAGCGACCTGGCAAAGCTCCTTGCCGGAAAGGTGAAACGGCCGCGGCGCGTCCCCTTGGACCGCGTGCATCGGTGTTCTTTCCTCAAGAACAGCCTTGTGGATGACTGCGTGCAGCTCGTCTTCCTACGGCCGCCCACGGCCGACGCCAGGGCCGGCGTTCATCCCGATCGATTCGTCGGGTTCATTCGACCGTACCTTGAAGAAGCGAACCGTATCCTCGCGCGAAAGGGGTCGCTGATCCTTTGCGCCAAGGAGTCAACGCGGCGCGGTCGCGACCTCTATGTGTTGGACTTGATCAAGCTCGCCTTCGACGAGATCGGCCTGCGCCTCATCGACGAGTTCTGCTGGATCAGGTCAAGGGTCGCGCCCGTCCGGCTGGGGCCACGCAGACTTCCCGACGGCTGGATGCGCTGCCTGCACTTTTCGCCGTCGTCGGCGCCGGATACCTACCCGGAGCAGGTCGAGTCCCGCAACGGAAACGGCAAGGCCGTGACCGTCTCGCCGGCCAACGTACTGGTCATGCCACCGCGGCGCGGCGCCGACTTTGACGCGGACACCCCGGTTGATCTTGTCGAACACTTCATACGCTACTGCACGAAAGACGGCGCGGTCGTATGCGATCCGCTCGCCACGCCGGCGACACCGCTGGCGGCGATGGCAACAGGTCGCCGCTTCATCTGCTTTCAGTCCAACAGGGCGAAGTATCACGCAATCATGGCGGCGGTCGCCGAAGAGGAGGAGAAAACCACTCGCGGGCCGCTCCTCAATAAGGTCAACGACCTGACTTCATCCGAATGGATGCACTTCGGAGCAAGCGTCTGGTCGGTCTCCAAGAGCACGGAAGAGCGGCGCATTACCGGCGAGGGAGAACATCCCGCCGTGATGCCACTGGAACTTTGCACAAGGCTGATTCGCTGCCTGCTATCGCCAAGGGACAAGGGGCCGGTCCTCGATCCTTTTTGCGGCGCCGGTTCCACGCTCCTGGCGGCGAAAAAGCTGAACAAGCGAAGCGTCGGGATCGACATCAGTGATGATTATGCGCGGCTCAGCAGGGAGCGGACGGCGCGCGAGTCGTCGTCGCCGGCCCGTGTTGACGTTCATTGCGGCGACATCATGGACGTTGCGAATCTGCTTGAACCCGATTCGGTGTCGATGGTCCTGACATCCCCACCATTTTGGAACGTGCTTGATCTCAAGCGCACCGCTGACGAACAACCGGTTCGCACCTACCACAAGACCGCGGGAAGCCTCGTGTCGATACGAGACTACAAGAGATTTGTCGCCAAGCTCAGTCGATGCTTCGTCGGAATCGAGACCGTGATTAAGCCGGGAGCGCCGTGTGTGGTCGAAGTGATGGATCTGCAAAGAGGCCCCAACTTCTACCCGTTTCACATCGACCTATGCAACGGCATCACCAGACGCACCGGCCTGAATCTGGCGGACACGGTCGTCTGGGATAGAAGCATCGACTACAACAACGACAAACCGCTCGGCTGGAATCACCGCTGGTTCTGGCGCCGCACGAACAGTTACAT
>JBARRC010000236.1:0-20789 GCA_049644045.1 Phycisphaerae bacterium | reverse complement strand
GGATCAACATGCGGACCGGCATGGACAATCAGAAGGCGGCGGTGGAGTCGGGTCCCTGGCCGTTGTATCGCTTCGACCCGCGCCGTGCGGCACAAGGCCTCAACCCGCTCCAACTCGACTCGCGCGCGCCGAAGATACCTCTCAAGGTCTATGCCGAGATGGAAAACCGCTTCAAAATGCTGATGAAGAGCCATCCGGAGCGTGCGGCCACCCTCCTGAAGAAGGCACAAGAAGCTGCCACCAATCGTTATCAGGAGTACGCACGACGGGCACAGCCCTACGACAAACCGAAGAGCGAGACGAAGCCAAACGCCGAATCGACCCCCGCGCCGGCAGCGACATCATCGTAGCACCGGAGGAAAAAAGGTGTCAGGATGATTTTTTCTTCATTGCTTTCGCAGGTCTAAATGGTGCGTTGGGTGGCATGGGCAAACTTGTTTGCCCGTGCTGCACACCCACAAGGCACGGGTAAGCCGGCGCTTACTCATGCCACCCAGCCGCAACGCGTCTTGTAATCTCGAAAAAAATCATCCTGACACCTTTTTTCTGCCTGGCATGCCAAGAGATCGAAACGGCCACCCGACACCCGCGTACGCCCCTTCGGGCACGTTGAAGGCATCAAGAGAGGACTACTCGAACCGAGCGGCGTTTCGTTCATCCCGGAGTGGAAGAGTCCGACTTCCGCCTGTCGCCCCGGGGCCGGGGGTGCTGTTACCTCACTGCCACGACTTCTCCATCCGGGAATGCGAATCGGCGACGCAGCTGGTTAGATGATCCCCTGCCCACTGCGTCACGACTGCCCGCCTGGCCAGGCTGGACGCTATTGTCCCGGTTGAACCATAAGTCTCCAGAGCGTTTGCGGCCAATTCGGCCGGCCCAGGAGAGGGTTGAATCTATCGAGGTTCTCTCGGCTGATCTGGCCGCCTGAGCCTGCCTTCCGCTCATGCTATGTTTGAAGGAGGAATGCCCAGCAGGTAAGTCACTCTGCACGCACCTATGGAGCGGATGCGACCTATCTCCCAGGAGTAACCCCCGTCGCAGAGATCTACGGTCAGCTCTTCAAGCTCCTGTGGGGAATACGTGCGAAGGCACGATACCAGACCATCCCAGAGTCCGAACACCATCCACACTGGCATGGCGTAGGTCCAGAGCAAGCGTCGCCAGCGGAAGGGCCTAATGAAAGGAATGATAAGCCAGATGAACACCGGGGTAAGAAGGAGCGAAGGCACCCACAGCCAGAAGCGTCTCTCAGTATACTCGAACACGCCGATCCCCTGTCTCTTGTGTACAGCGTCTTGGAGAATCCCACGAGCCGCTTCAGTGTCAAAGTGATGAAATGAAGTAAACAGCGTACGGAAGCCTTCGAGTTCTTTCGGTACGTTGGTTGCGTCGACAGGGTCTTCACAGTATGAGATGCTGTCGGGCCACTTCGCCGCCATCTGTTTGAAGAGCGTGATGTTAGGATACTTGTCGGTCAGCGTGAACGTGACCGGAGGCCCACCAACTCTGCCAAGCTCTTCGAGAAGAGAACTGACGGGACCTGCCGCTCCCGAGCAGAGATCGATGACTCGCCAGCAGTTCAGCCTCTCCAGAGCGATTCTCAGTCTCGGGGCGATCGGTCGGTATGGCTTACATTTGACAGCAAAGGACGTCATTATGTCGGTAAGGAGGTTGCGCCAGTCGTTTGGGTACCATCCCAGATCGTGGAACTCGAACAGGTGAAGCCGTTTCATCTCTTGTCCCACCCGCCTTAATCCGCCGAGCTCCTTCGTGCCGCTACCGAATCACAGTATCCTCGACGTAGCGTTTCCCCCACCATACCAACCGACCGCCTGGTAGGATGGCGCGCTCCGCCTCCCTCAACGGCGGAGTTCGAACGTTTTGTATCCTGAGCGGCGGATCTTCACGCCGTCGGGACTGGCCGCGTCGGGTTCCTCGCCGAGGTAGAAGTCGATTTCCGCCCGGCGTTGCTCCGGGTAGTAAAGGGCGTGCCAGAGGGTTCGGGTGGGTACGTAGGGGTCGGGCGGTGGGGCGTTGGTGCGGGACACGGCACGGTTGGTCTCTTTGATGAACTCGGGATCGACTTTCCCCTCATGCTCCACGATTCGTTTCCGGATTGTCCTGAACCGGTTGAAGTAATCGAGGCGGTCCTTCTGAAGGGGGAGCTTCTCCAAGTCAGGGTGCCGGTGCAGCATGAAGTTCGTCGTAACCAGCGGGGTGGAGCCGCCGGGGATGATAAACCCCCGGTGCATCACGGCGGAGTTCTCCCAGACGAAGGAATTACCCTGGCGGTCGGCGATGAGGTAATGGTTGGGAAACATGTTGTAATACAGCTTGGCTTCCACGAGAGCGTCTTTGGCCTGATCGACGTCGGCGCAGGTATCCAGAAGGTGGCGGACGATTTGAATCTCGTTGAACCCCGGTTGGGGGCCGGGCGTGGGATCTACTTGTCCTTGCTTGATCACTTCGCCATCCATCAGCATGGCGATGGTGAGGCCTTCGGAATTGAGGCCGTCGCATGCGCCACCGAGAAGGTCGAAGCTGCAGGTCACCAACGAGGCGTAGCCTTCGTCCGGGTACATCTCGACCACATAGGGGCGGGCACAAATGGGGAGACGCCCTTCGGCTACCCCGGTACCGCTGAGGCTACCGGTCGGGAAGTCGAAGTTGCGGCTGAGGACTCCGCCTCCCCCGGTCGTGCTGGCGGGAGGGTAGAACACGACGCTGCAGCCGGACGAAGAAAAGCCGTAATACAGTCCAGCGAAGTTCAAGGCGTCATTCTCTAAGTTGGTGCCGAAGGCTGCCGCCACCCCACGCATCCGCTCGACGAAGATGGGGTAGTTCTTCTCGAAGTAGCGGAGTTGGGCGCGCGTCCTTCGGTGATCCGGATAGGGAATGGGGCCGGTGTGATGCCGGGTCTGCCCGATCTCCGCCAGCTTCCGGCCGATGGCGTAATTGGATCCGCGCAAGACGAGGTGGCGCACTTCCATGAAGTCCGCCGATCCGCCCGCCACAATCTTCTCATCAAACTCGGCCAGACGCTCCTTGCTTTGATCCGGCTCGGTTTGTGGACCCGCCGCCGAGCCCGCCGCAGATACTGAGAGAAGAACCAGCACCCCGGCCGACCATCGTGACTTCCAGCCCCTTCCGCCCATCATCCGCCCTAATAGCATGAGCCAGCTCCCATTTTGGCCGTGTGCAGGCCCGACTCCTTTACACCGAGTCTTAATCAGACCAACCTGGGCCTGTGAACCTGCGTTTTCCGTTGCCGAAACCCCGCGACCGGGATTCACCATCTACCGGATTTCCGATCATCATCCTACTGCGTGAGGATTCTCGACTCCAGCGAAGGCGACCTCTCTCGCCGTGAATCGCGCCTGTTTCCTGCTTCATGAGGCCAATCCTGCCCCCGACGCCTCTAGGACAACGATTCCGGCCCGTTCCCGCGCAGCATCAGCCTCTGCCCCCAGGGCCAGCGCACATTAAACCCCTTGTCCCGTAAGGACTTCCATCAAGAACTCGTTGCTCAATCGGTCATATCCTCCTGCTGCCAGTCCTTGCGACTCCATCCAGCAAGGCTGGGCAAGACATAACCGGGAACGGTGGCGAACGCCGGATCACCCAGGTTGCCTGATTACCCTATCTATGCGCGCTGGCCCTGGTATTGCAGTAGGCCCCTTCGGCAGTGTCTATGTCGCGGCGAACTACAGCAACAACGTGTTCAAGATTGTCTTCTATGACTGCGGCGATGGTGTGATTGGTGACACGGAGGGGTACGACGATGTCAACCCAGACGGTGGCGACGGGTGCTCCTCGACCTGCACAATCGAGGACGGTTGGGATTGCATGGGTGAGCCGAGCGTTTGCACACTTACCAGCATTCCGGCCGTTTCCGAATGGGGGCTCATTGTGATGTCGTTGCTTGTGTCGACCGCCGGTACGCTGGTCTACGCACAACGGAGGCCAGTTCAGGCGTAATCCTCGACATCCACCCAAGTTCGACCGGGCTGCCCACATGAGGGTGGCCCGTTTTCATTCGCTCAAGACGGCCTTGACCACCCTGCTCCGTTCGTGGTACTTAGTGGGCTATAAACATTATCACCCACTATCCGACGGGTAGGTGGCTCGCCGTCGTGGATCAGAACCGCGACAGTTATGGAGCGGTCCAGTAGTCGGGGCTGCGTCACGATCGGTCGTGCTCGGACCGCTCGTTGACACTCGCGGTACTGATCGGGCGCGGCACTGAGCGCCAGGCAGGGAGGCCGAGGTCATGACCGGACAGACGACCGCTCTCACTCCCGCGCTGTCGCTACGGTCGCGATCGTGGGCGCTGTTCAGCCCGCGTGTTTGCAGGGAGGGAGAACCGTATGGAGGCGGTGATCTGCGGCATTGATCCCGGGCTGGGCGTGACCGGATATGCCGTGTTGAAAGTGCACGGCGAGCGGATGTCTGTGGTCGACGCCGGTATCTGCCGATTCGATGAGAAGCTTCCCCTGGCCGAGCGGCTCGCGGCCATCGAACGCGACATCTCATCCATTTTAGCTGAGCATCAACCCGATCTCGTTGCCGTCGAGCAACTTTACGCGCACTATAAGCATCCGCGAACGGCCATTCTCATGGGCCACGCGCGGGGCGTGATCCTGCTGGCGGCGGCAAAACTCGGCATCGAGGTGCGCAGCTACGCAGCCACGCAGGTCAAACGTTATCTTACGGGCAACGGCCGGGCGACGAAGGCGCAGATGCAGCGGGCCATCCAGACCACGCTCGGGTTGAGTGCGCTGCCCGAGCCGGCGGACGTGGCCGACGCGTTGGCGATCGCGTTGTCTTGTGCGGGTGATGCTTCAGCCGCGCATCCTGCGGAGCTTGTGCGATGATTGTCCGGTTGACCGGCACGCTCATCGAGGTGGAGGAAACGTCGGTTGTGATCGACCGCGATGGCGTGGCGCGGGAGGTGCTGGTGCCGCAGTTTGCGGTCGGTGAGTTGGCGGCCCATCGCGGGCAGGTCGTGACGCTGCATACGATGGAGTTTTACGAGGGGAATCAGGCATCGGGACACCTGGTGCCGCGCATTCTCGGATTCCTGCATCCGGAAGATCGGGACTTCTTTACGCGGTTTATCAACGTCAAGGGCATCGGGATACGGAAGGCGCTCAAGGCCTTGGGCGAGCCGGTACGAAGGATCGCCACGTGGATCGAGTCCGGTGATGCGAAAGCGCTCGCGCGGTTGCCGGGGATCGGGTCCCGGGCGGCTGAGCTTATTGTCGCGTCGTTGAAGGGTAAGGTGGATGACCTCGCATTGGCGGGGGTGGAAACGAAAGAGACGAAAACCGCCCGGCTGTCCCAGGCGCAGCGCGACGCGCTGGAGATTCTCGTCGCTTGGGGCGATTCGCGCGTCGATGCCGAGCGATGGCTGGAGCGGGCCGCCCAGCTTAATCCGGAGGTGCAATCACCCGATGACTGGGTACGAGCCGCCTATCGGATCAAGACCGGTGTGGAGGGGTAGAATCCGGTCAAGTGTGTGGCACAGGTTTGCAACCCGTGGGTGAATAGACACGGAAAACCGGTGCCACACGGAAGTCACATAATATGGCACGAGATCGTCTACTATCCGGCCAGGAGCGTCCCGGTGATGAGCCGGTTGACACCGCGCTGCGCCCCAAGAGGCTCAGCGAGATGGTCGGGCAGCGAGCGGTGCTCGAAAAGCTCGATATCGCGATGGCCGCTGCGAAGAAGCGTGGTGAGCCGCTGGAGCACATTTTGCTCGACGGTCCGCCCGGTCTGGGCAAGACGACGCTCGCCCATGTCATTACCAGGGAGATGACCGAAAGGCCGCCGCGCATCACCTCCGGGCCGTCGCTGGCCAAGCAGGCCGACTTGATGTCCCTGCTTACCAATCTCGAGACGGGTGATGTGCTTTTCATCGACGAGGTTCACCGCCTGCCGACGGTGGTGGAAGAATTCCTCTACCCGGCTATGGAGGATTTTCGAGTCGATTTCACGATCGAGGGTGGGCTCAGCGGTCGGGTAGTCAACTTCGCGCTGCGGCGGTATACGCTGATCGGTGCAACGACGCGGGCGGGGATGCTCAGCGGCGCCATGCGCGACCGATTCGGGCACAGCTATCACCTTGATTTCTACTCGGCTGCTGATCTTGCAACGATCCTGCACCGGTCGGCTGCGAAGCTCGAACTCTCAACCAGGCCGGGGACGCTTGAGGTGATCGCCGCACGAAGCCGCGGTACGCCGCGCGTCGCCAACAGGCTGCTCAAGCGCGTCCGTGACTACGCCCAGGTTCGTGGTGACGGTGTGTTGACGGAAAGAATCGTGAGCGGCGCACTTGAGATTCAGCAGGTCGACACGCTGGGCCTCGACGAGCTGGATCGTCAGTTTTTGGCTACGCTCATCAAAGTCTACGAGGGCGGACCCGCGGGCATCGAAGCGATCGCCGCCACGATGGGCCAGGAGCGTGACACCCTTGAAGATGTGGTCGAGCCGTTTCTGCTCCAGATCGGCTTCGTGATCCGAACGCGCCAGGGCCGACAGGCTACGCAACAGGCCTATGCCCACCTTGGCTTGCCCTACACCGAACCCCCCAACCGCAGACCCAACGACGGCAAACCCATCGACCAACCGACGCTGTTTTAGCACGGCGATAGCTTTCACCTGGCCTTCGCGTGCGTTCTCCCGGACATTCGGGACGGCGCCCTATTAATCCATGATGGCTGCCATGCGCGAGCCGGATGCGCGGGCATGCTTGCCCCGATCAACATGGCCGCGCTTCGCTTGGCAATGCCACCCGCCGCATGATACCCTGACGCGTCCTCCAACATCAGGCGAAGCTCACCCAAGAAAAGGCTCCTGCCCCCTTCCCCCCTTTTTTCCCTGGCTGCTGTCACAGGCCCGGGCGCACACATAAGTGTCACTTGACCTTGACGGGTACTTGACAAACGCTTAACGTGTTTGCGCGGAGCAGGTGTGTTGTGTTGAGGCGCGCGTTCACGGACAGGGCTCGGATCGTGACGATCCGATTCGTCAAGAACGCTCAGTGAGGTCGGTGGGTAAGCAGCGTCAAACCCGGACCCAAGCCTCAAGCATAAGCCAATTCGTTGCACACAACTGCAGGTCGCCTCCGGGTCCACCGACCAGGAGCCGTGGTATCGGCGCATGGAGCACATGAAGGCGTGGACGACAAGAAGAAATACCTATGGTTCTTCGGCAGCGCTGTACAAGACGTTACGGTCGACGTCGACGTTGATCGACTAGCGCGCGAGCATGAGAACCTAGGACAGTCGCTACGAGTCCAGCAAGGCATCCACATCCGTGAGGGGGCATGGTTCACCACAAACTTTGGGTTGCAGACGTTCGCCGTCAAGTTGGAGTTCGCAAGGAAACCGGACCTGCGACCGAAGTGCGCTATCAAAGGCCTCCTTCATCTACCGCCAGGGGACAAGCAAACGCTCGCGGGAATTATCAAGACCGATCTGACAGATGTCCCGAAGGAGGCGTTGTTCTTAGTGCCATGTGACAATCTGTCATGGGGCGGCGGCGGGGTGAATGTTGCCACCTTCGCCCGCGCTCTTGCTCCCAACCAACAGGCCGTTCCACTCCGCTACAGCGATGTTGCGATGGATCAACCACTTTCAGGTGTTCTTACCGAATTAGAGCATCTCCAGAGGAGCGCGCAAGAGCAGTACGAGTTTGGTTATTTTGGCCTCGATATCGCCGGAAAGCTCGTCGAACTCCGCGAAAAGAACCCGGTTAAGGCGGAACAACTGATTTGTGAATTGGCAAAGAAAGCCGCGCAGGAGTCACCTGACCGCTCACTGGATGTGTACCTGGCGTCCCTCCCGGTCGACTACCTGATGTACCGGCCGGAGGATCCAAAACCTCGACGGAACTGGGTTTTCAGTCGCGTTCATGCTGCCGGACAACCCGACATGAGGAACAAGATCATATGCAAAGGGCACTATAAACCCCTCGTCTGCAAGCCCCATAAGAAGAAGATTCAACGTCTCCTGAGGCCAGACCGCGCCCGAGATAACAGTAACTTAGACGCACCAGTGGGCACGATTGTCTTGGATTCGCTGAAGGACCGCCCATTCTTCCAAGAGGCATTCGAGGTGGCTCTCCACGCCGCATCGGAGGGCAAGCCACTGGTGATTCTGGCGATGACGGAGGCCATGCTCGAATTCACTGGGTGGCTACGCACCCAGTGGGACAATAGGAGTAATCAGTTTCCCGAGCTTGTATTCCTGTTCAACGCAGTCGAAGCTTGGAAGTTCGCATGCAAACTGGGATACAATGCCGAACCGATCACGAAGGAGGAGCACGATACACCTAACGTGCGGCATTTCGCCGAGATTGCTAAGGCGATACAGGGGAAGTTCAGCACCCAAGACATAACACCTCCGCGCATCTATGTAACGCTAGGGGCCCACGGGAGCCTGGGCGTCGATGCTACTTCGGGGAACGTGTGCTACGCATCGCACTATCCGACTGAAGGAGTGCGCATCTACGATACCAACGGGTGCGGGGATGCGTATTGTGCGGCCATATCCCTGCTGGAATGGGCGGTCCGCAATGGATACCCAGACATTGGGACGTCGCTGGGGGCGGGAGAACCAGCGACCAGGAAGGCTGATGAAATGGTCTATTTCATGAGCGTGGCAACGGCCACAGCGTACTGCAAGGCGACAAATCGAAGAGGACGAGTGCTTGCCAGTGCGGTGCGCGATTTGCTGACCAATGTGTATCTTGGAAGCGACTTGCTCCCCACACCGGCGGGGATCTTAAAAAAGGAGCCATCACCCTGCATCCTGACGGACGGTCGCCTGGTCGATCCTCCCAACGCCCGACACCAGGGGATAACCGATGACTGGGATAGGCTTATGGCAAGACAGTAAGAGGAAGCAACGTCGACGGGAGTCTACCACGGCTTGCCTTGGGCTTGGTACGCCCGAGCGATGTCCTGTACGACCGGCACCCTCCGCGGTTTCCAGTGACGGTCCAACACCAGTCTTGCCCCGCCCGTGCGACGTTCCTGATCGTTTTCAACCGCGAAGTACTCCCAGACCGCATTGTCGTAATTCCCACCCCGGATCACAAATCCGAAGTACACATTGGTCTTTGGATCGTGCTCGACCACGTACAGGTGGTCACGATCACGTTGGAAATGTGCGTAGACGATCCACTCGGCTACTGTGGTGCACCCGTTGGCACCGGGGCGTGGTAGTGAACCTAATTCGCTCTCGCTCGTCGTAGTTGGCACGCCGTCACCCTCCTCGAACCGATTGGCACCCAGCATGGGCCGAACTCCTATTGTAGTGGAAGTGTGTCCGCAGAGCGACCCTCGTCCAACCAAGATTTTGTCAATCCTGGCGTTCGTATCGAGTTCACTCAGATCGCCCGGAACAGACACAACCGCATATCGAACCACCAGGGCTTGAACATCATGGACCGATAACCCCAACATATCGGTCGTCCGGGGGTGACCCCTTGAAGGAAACTCTCCATTGCTGCAACCGTCGAAACGAGGAGGCCATTCCCAACCCTGAAAACGGTGTTGTGCAGGCGCGCGCCTCCGGCCCGGTTACGCGGGGGCGTTGAACGTATATCGTTCTCCCATCAGTGGCTCTCGCTTTCGCGAAGGGCGTTCAGGATCTTCTCCGGCGTGATGGGCAGGTCCTTGATCCAGACGCCGGTGGCGTTGGCGATGGCGTGGGCAACGGCACCGAGGACGGGCAGTGTGCTGCCTTGGCGCCGGCGCGGCTCAGGTTTCGTCGGGCGCGCCCCGACGTCCCAGGGCCTCCTTCGCTGCGTTGATGCGGCGTTCAAACTCATCCGCTCCGGCGCGAAAGAACGCGATCTCGGCCTTGCGATCCATCCCGGAAACGGCGGCGCGTATCTTCTCCTGGGCAGCCCGTTTCATCTGGATGCAGTCAAAGGTCTTCGTCTTCATAGTCGATCACCTCCAGCGGTGAACGGATTTCGAGCAGCCGATAGCCTCTCATTGCGTTCACGGCATTATAGAGTCGAATCTTGTCGAAATGGACGATGTGCCTGAAATTCCAACTTACGATCAGGTCGGCCTCGGCCACGGTCGCCGCAGCCACATGTGCCGCGTCGTCCGCCCATTTCTCCGTCACGATGCCCGCGGCAACATAGGCGTCGCGGAGCACGAGCACGCGTTCCTCTACCGGAACCAACCTCATGGAAGCGAGCATCTTGTCGAAATGCGCCTGGACAGGATTCGGTGCGAAAGCGATCTCCTGCCGCGTCACGTCGGAAACAAGTAACGAGAAACGGCCGGCAGAAACGAGGTCGAAAAACGCTCTGCTTGGCGCTTCGAATTCTTCGTCGAAGACGCCGCCGAAAACGGATGTATCGAGATAAACGCTTAATGTTCTCACGTTCCTAATCCAGATCGGTACCGGCGGTTTCCACATGCCCGGTCAAAGGCGAACATACCCTTCTTCGGACCATCCGGATTGTATCCGCTACTCCGCGCGGGCTGAAGACCGCGGCTCGTTTCAATCCCTATCTGCACGATTGTGTGGAAAGCGGGCCTTCGCTTGGCTGTTCCCCCCGCATTGCATTCAAGATCTTCTCCGGTGTGATGGGGAGGTCCCCCAAGAAAAGGCCCAAGAAAAGGCTCCTGACCCCCTTTCCATCGTAGGTCCATCTGCTATGCCGCGGCAAGGGGTTCCAGTTCGTCCGCCGTTGCGGGATCCTGGTTCACCGAAGCCAAAGCTCGATTCAACGCCTCCAGCGATACCCTACTCGGCGCGGTGATTTCAATGCCGATCGCCCGGCCGTCCGCGGCGAAGTCGATCAACAAGCCTTCTCCTTGCCGCACCGTACGGACGCTAGCATCTCCCGGATTCCTCGGAAGGTACAGGTAGGCGGCAAGGGGCTTTCCGTTGCGGAAGGTCACTTCCAAGTATCGGTTTTTCATCTTTTCGCTCCGGACTGCTCGACCGGGTATGCCGTCACAACTACAAGGACCTTCTCATCCGGCACTGGTTCAATGATGACCTCCCAAGCGTGCTCTGCGTGCCGTGTTTGCACGACCCAGCGGCCTGGCTCATCATTCTCATGATACCTTAAGGCCTCCTCCATCATCAAGCGAAGATCAGGCTCGTTGAAACCCCGGTCCGTCATCCGCTTGAGTAAATGCGGCGACAACTCCAACTCCCACGACCACCACTTTGGCCACTCCACCACGGTTGCTTCACCTATTATACCACAAGCGATTTCCCTGCCGTCTCCCTTTCGCGGAGCGCCTTAAGAATCTTCTCCGGCGTGATGGGCAGGTCTTTGATCCAGACGCCGGTGGCGTTGGCGATGGCGTGGGCGACGGCGCCGAGGACCGGCAGCGTGCTGCCTTCGCCGATTTCTTTGGCGCCGAAGGGGCCGCGAGGTTCGTAGGAGTCCACGATGCCGCTGAAGATTTCCGGCGCGTCCTTGATCGTCATAATCAAATAGCCGTGCAGATCCGGGTTTAGAAGCCGACCCGTCTCGTCGAACTGAACGTCCTCCATGATGGTTTCGCTGGCGCCCATAACGATGGCACCCTCAACCTGGCCGTGGACCGCGCGGGGATTAATCGGCGTGCCGCAGTCGTGGTAGTCGGTGAAGCGCTCAATCTTTACCTTACCGGTTTCGAGGTCCACGGATAGTTCACACACCGAAGTGCCAAACGAATAAGCCGGGCTGGTGCCGACGGTGGAACCCTTGTAATCACCGCCGAGGCCGTCCGGCGGTTTGTAGCATCCCGTGCCGACGAGCGGACCGTTGTCGTTGAAGTATTTCCTCGCCACTTCCTCCCATGGAACTGACCGACTGGAAAGTCGGTCCCACATTTTGATTGCGGATTGCGGATTGCGGATTGCGGATTCAGTCGGGGGTGAGGCAAACATCTTCGCATTGCGGGCGACGATTTCGGACTCGTCGCAGCCGAGCATCTTGGCGGCATAGGGTCTCATCTTGTCGACGACCGCGGTGGCTGCGCGCGATACCGCATGACCGGCCATCAAGGTGACACGCGACGAGTAGGCGCCAAGGTCAAGTGGGGAAATATCACTGTCTTCGCTGCGGATGCGCAGCCGCGAAGTAGGAATGCCCAGAGACTCGGCGCACATCTGTGTCAAGACTGTGTCACTACCCTGCCCGATCTCGGCGGCTCCGATCAGGAGCACGGCGGCCATGCCGTCTTCGCTGATCTTCACGATGGCGTTGGCGTGCGGGAAGATCGACTTCTTTTGGAACGGTTCGCGGCCTTTTTCGTGCGAAAGTTGGACTTGGCCGCGGTAGATGCAATAACCTGCACCGGAGACAAATCCGCCGCAACCGACACCGATACCCTTCGACCAATGAGCCGCGGGCTGCTCCCCTTTACGCGAAGCGTCAAGGGTCAGCCCGCGCGGATCTTCGGACGCTGTGGGGCTGTTACCATCTGCTGCTCCGCGCGGGCTAAAGCCCGCGGCTCGTCGGTACTTTTCGTTCCACCCACTCTTTTCGCAGGCGGCGTCGAGCGTCGCGCGAAACTCGCAGCTTCCGATGTCCATCTCGTTGACCGTCATCGTATTCGGGGTCATGGCGTTGCGGCGGCGGATTTCGATTGGATCAATGTCCAGATCGTCGGCGATCATGTTGAGCAGGCACTCGAAGGCGAATCGCGGCTGGGGGACGCCGTGCCCGCGCATGGCACCGCAGGCCGGCTTGTTGGTGACGACGCGGTAGCCGTCGTACTGGTAGTTGGGGATCTGATAGAGCGTGGGGACGACGCTGCCCGCGTAGTAGGCCGTGGCCACGCCGAACGATGAATAAGCCCCGCCGTCCAGGTAAATCTCACTCTTGAAGGCCTTGATCTTCCCCTCACGATCGACGCCGAGCTTGAACTTCATGTGCTGCTTGTGCCGACCTCGACCGTAGTGGAACATCTCTTCACGTGAATAAACCATTTTGACCGGTCGCCCGGTCTTCCTGCTCAAAATGGCTGCGCAGAGGTCGAGCGGCGTGGTTGCAGCCTTGCCGCCGAATCCGCCACCGACCGTCGGCCGAATCACACGAATCCTTCCGAGTGGGATGTGCAGCACGTGGGCCATCATGTACTGCACGTAGTGCGGCACCTGGGTCGAGCTGTAGAGAACGAGCGTACCGTCGTGATCCCAGATCGCGATCGAAGCATGTGGCTCGAGCGGGCACTGGTATACATGGTTACCGGTGAATGCCTCCTCGCGGACGTGGTGCGACTCGGCAAAGGCCTTGTCCAGATCACCGAACACCTGGTGGACGGCTGTATTGGTGTTGTTCTTGTAGCGTTCGTGTAGCTGCGGCGCACCCTCGGCCATCGCCTCGAACGGGTCGAAGACGGCGGGTAGTTCCTCGTACTCGACTTCAATGAGCGAGAGCGCCTTTTCAGCGATTTTCTCATTGATGGCAGCGACTGCGGCCACTTCATCACCCACGTGGCGCACCTTCTCCTTGGCGAGCACGTACTCGTCGTACCGCGCGGGCGATACGCCGTACATCGTGTTGGGCACGTCGGCGCCGGTGATCACTGCGAGTACGCCGTCTAACGCTTTCGCATTTGTAACGTCGATTCGCTTGATGCGGCCGTGGGCGATGGGCGAGCCGAGAATCTTTCCATGGATCATGTTCGACAGCGAGATGTCAGCCGTGTATTGCGCTCGCCCGGTCACTTTGTCGGCGGCGTCGACGCGCGGAATGGAGATGCCGACACTACTGTAGGGTGGGCATTGCCCACCATGCTGGCTGGACTCGGCTGGGCTAGGGGCTTGGTGGGCGGTGCCCACCCTACGTGCCTCGTCATGTGTTGTACCGCGCGGCGATCGACCCCCCTCAATCCCCCCTTGGGAAGGGGGGAAGCCGGAGCCCGCGGCTCGGTCTTGGTCGGTGTCACCGCGCGGGCTGAAGCCCGCGGCTCGCTCTTGCTCGGAACCACCGCTGCGATAGTCCCCGCACCGCTGGACCGCGCGGAGGATACCGGCATAGCCGGTACAGCGACACGTATTGCCGGCCAAAGCCTCCTTAATATCATCCGTGGTAGGGTTGGGGTTCCTGTTCAGCAGGGTAGTCGCCGTGATGACCATCCCCGGCGTGCAATAGCCGCATTGGATCGCCCCTTCGTGAATAAACGCTTTCTGAATCGGCGACAGCTCGCCGTTCTGCGCGAGGCCTTCGACGGTCGTGATGGCCTTGCCCTCCAGCTCGGAGGCGAGCAACAGGCAACTATTCCTCGGCTCACCGTCGACCAGGACCGTACAGGCCCCGCAGTCGCCCACGTTGCAGCCTTTCTTCGTACCGGTCAGCCGCAGCTTGTCGCGCAGAACGTCGAGCAGGGTCTCACTCGAATCAACCGCAACCGTATGAACCTGGTCGTTGATTGTGAGCCGACGTGGGATGATCACTTTTCCGTCTCCTGGTCAGGCAGTCCCGGAGGCCTGTCTGCGTGCGTACACGCACAGGCAGGGACGAGAGATTATAGCCCAGGGCATGAACCCTGGGTGCCAAATGCCCAACATGCTGAGAGCCCCAGAGGGGCGAAAGACTGCCCCTCCTGCCGCCCTTAGGGGGCTAAAGAGGGGGGGCTGCTCCAAGATCCCAGGGCTGATGCCCTGGGCTATTCTCTGTCGCCCCGCCGGGGCTGGCCCGGCGAGCCTCGTTTCCGCAGAACTCATTAGCGGTTTGCCAAACGATGCTGAGGACCTGAAAGACATCGCCGCTCTCCATCAACTACACAGACGTCCGATGACAGGCGGTTGCCAGTGCCCGCCGGGTCAGTACCCCCACGAGCTCGCGGCGGAAGTCGGCTGACCCCCGCACGTCGGAGATTGGTTCAGACGCTTCCATAGCAGCAGTAGCTGCCTGACGGAAGACTTCCTCATCCGGCGCTTGACCAATCAGCATTGAGCGGGCCGATCCGACCAGCATCGGTATCGGCGCAACCGCTCCGAGGACGATGCGCGCGTCCCGTACAGTGTTATGGTCCGTGAGCCACAAGCTGGCAGCCACAGCGGCCACAGCGATCGCGTTGCCGTCACGCAACGCGAACCTGGCGTAGGCAGCCCCGAAACCGGGCGGAGGTTTCGGAACAAGAACGGCCGTCAGCACCTCGTCGTCACGCCGGATCGTTTCGCGCGGTCCGACGAAGAAAGCATCGAGTGGTACGTTGCGTTGACCCTTGGCCGACCACAATACAACCGAGGCGTTCATCACGGTGAGAATCGGTGGCAGATCAGCACATGGAACCGCACTGGCAATGTTGCCTCCCACGGTGGCCACGTTCCGAATCTGCGGCGCCGCCATCTGGCTCGTGGCGTCGAGAACCGCAGGGAACTGCTCGCGCACAAGCGGCGAGGCGCCCAGTTCCGTGACGGTTGTAAGCGCGCCGATGCGCAGGCTGCCTCCTATCCCAGATACGCCGCGCAACGCGTCGATCCGATTGATGGAGACCAGGTGACCGACGCGGACTCTACCCGTTTTGAGGTCGACGAGCAGGTCCGTGCCGCCCGCGAGCAAGCGGGCGTCAGGCGCGTAGCGCCCCATCATGACCACCGCCTCTTTTAACGCGGTGGGTTGGTGGAGTTCGATATCCGGTACGTACACGCCTGGGCTCCTGAACTTGCCAATGTAATCCAACGGAATCTAAGGCACCGCAGGCTTGAAGCCTGCGCGGGTCTTCATACTGTGCAGCATTCTCGTCATCCGTGTCTCCGCGCGGGCTAAAGCCCACGGCTCGCTGTTGTCCGCGCGGGCTAAAGCCCACGGCTCACTTTATCGAACCGCTCATCCCCAACACCCCATGAAGAAACTGCGCTGTTATCTGGTTAGCGACGGTCGTCGGCGAACGACCCCGCTTCGGGGTGTACCAACGATATAGCCAGTTCAACGTGCCGAAAAGGGACATGCTGACCACGTGCCGATCGAGCGTGTTGTCCGGCGCGTGAGCTTCCAGGACGCGTTCAACGATGGACCGCGTCAGCACGTAGTATTCCCGTCGAATCTTGCGGATTTCTTCGTCGGCGGTTCCGGTCAGGGAATCGAGTTCGTGCGAGCAGACCTTCAGGGCAGCCATATTGGCGGCGAAGTGACCGACGTGAGCGCGGACCATGACCCGAAGCTGCTCCACCGGGTCCTCGACGCCGTGCAATTTTTCTCGGAGGTTATTGACCAGCGAGCTAAAGGTGCGGAACTGGATGAGGAAGAGCATTTTTTCCTTGCTGTCGAAGTAATGATACAGCCCGGCCAGGCTGACCCCTGCGGTCCTGGCAACCGCTCGCATCGAGGCCTTCCCGTATCCGACCCGGGCGATGATGCCGGTGGCGGCTTCGAGAATATGGTTGAGCCGGTCGTCGTAGGTGACGCGGTTTTCGTCTGCCGGCGCAGGGAGCGGTTTCTTCTCTGGGCCGAACGCTTGTTCTGATTTTTTCCCAAGCATAAGATGGCTTTCGTGGCCGCCGGCTGGGCGGTCGCTACCGAACTATGCGCATCCGGCGAGGCAATGTCAAGCATAATAGCTCTGATCGGAGAGCTTGACGGGGTGCCCAAAGCTGGTATAATGAGCTTTGCGTCCGGTTGTCGGTCGAACGTTCGTTCGGTTTTATGGGTTAGGCGGTCGTGTGATCCAACGCACGAATTCGCGCCCGGTAGCCTTTGTTCGGAGAAGCCCCTCATGAATCTGTTCCCTGCACATAACGCTGAATCATTCGATTTCAAAGAGGTTCAATATGAGAAGCATGACTGGGTCGCCCGGGTTACGATCAACCGACCCCACAACTACAACGCCTACAGCACTCCTGCGCTGCAGGAGCTCGCCAGGGCGTTCGAGGACGCCTCCTGGGACGACAATGTCGCTGTCGTAGTGTACACCGGGTCCGGTGACCGTGCTTTTTGTACCGGTGGCGATGTCAAGGAGTACCAGGAGAACTACACGCAGAAGCCGCGCGACTACTGGAAGTACATGTGCTGCTTTAAGGCCTACATCGAGTCGATGATCAACTGTGCCAAGCCGGTGATCGCGCGGCTCAACGGGATGGCCGTCGGCGGGGGCAATGAAAGCCAGCTGGCCTGCGACCTGGGGGTTATGGGGGAGCATGCGTTCATCGCCCAGGTTGGGACGGGTGTCGGATCGGTGGCGTGCGGCGGATCAACCCAATGGCTGCCCATACACGTCGGTGACCGAAAGGCTCGAGGAATTCTGTTCCTCAACCAGCGCTATCCCGCCTACACATCGCTGGCGATGGGATTGGTCAATGCCGTCGTGCCGACAGTCAAGGGGCCCGACGGCGGATATGTGACACGCTTCAAAGCCAATCGCAAGTATCTCGCCGATTGGAATACCGATCCATGGGATGACCCGTTCGAGAATCGCGTGACGCCGCAACAGGTCGGCATGGCCCAGAAGGGCAAGGACGGCTATTCGATCGACCTGTCGCTGCTGGATGAGGTCGTGGCCGATCTGTGCGAACAGGTCGTCAACAAGTTTTTCGAGTGCACGCGCTACACCAAGGCCCAGGTGAACTTCTGGAAGGATCTGTCCTGGCACACGACCGCGGGCCATGCGCGGGATTGGCTGTCGACTCACTATACGAGCCTCGAACCATATGAGGGTATGACGGCGTTCGTCGAGAAGCGCAAGGTGGATTTCGTGGGCATGCGCAAGCGCGCCGCCGATCCGAACGGGTCGAGTGAGTTCCTGTGGGGTCCTTACGCCAAGGCATGCCCGAAATGCGAGGCCAAGGGCATCCCCGCCTTCTTCGAGTATTGCGGCAAGTGTGGTGCGGCGCTGACGGAAGTAGATGCGAAATAACAACGGCGAGCCGCTAGCTTCAGCCCGCGGCTTGGTCTTGATCGGTATCACCGCGCGGGCTAAAGCCCGCGGCTCTTTGGAAGGAACACGCTCATGACACTTGAAGGTATGAAAGCCATTGTAACGGGTGGTAGTTTGGGCATCGGGGCCGCGATCGCGCGGGAGTTGGCTCGACAGGGTGCGAACGTCGCGATCAACTACCGCAAGCACGATACGGAAGCGAAACAGGTGGTGGCGGACATCGAGGGGATGGGGCGCAAGGGGTTGGCAATCAAGGCGGACGTGGCCAGCTTCCAGGACGCCCAGCGCATGGTCGACGAAGTGATCGAGAAGTTCGGCGGGCTTGACGTCCTGGTCAACAACGCCGGCATCAACCGCGACAGTGTCATCTGGAAGATGACCGAAGAGCAGTGGGACCAGGTGATCGACATCAACCTGAAGGGCTATTTCAACTACATCCGCGCGGCCGTCGGTGTTTTCAAAGAGCAGAAGTCGGGCAAGATCGTTAACGTCACGTCCATCAATGGGCTTCGCGGCAAGTTCGGGCAGACGAACTACTCAGCCTCGAAGGCCGGGATCATCGGATTGACGAAGGCTCTGGCCCGCGAGCTGGGTCGCTCAAGTGTCAATGTCAATGCAGTGGCTCCCGGGCTGATCGAGACGGACATGATGAAAGACGCCCCGCCCAAAGTCATTGATGCCGCCCTGGCCGAAATCGTGTTGGGGCGACTGGGCCAACCCGAAGAAGTGGCGTCTGTCGTGGCCTTTCTGTGCAGTGAGGAGGCCAGGCACGTTACCGGGCAGGTAATCCAGGTGGACGGTGGGCAGTACATTTAGATTGGGGATTGCGGATTGGGGATTGGGGATTGGAAACGTGTAGATGATTGTGGTGGGCGGTGCCCATCCTACGGAGGTGGGCAGTGCCCACCCTACGGAGGAAACCGTGGAACTATCTGATATTGTTGCGATTAGCGCGGTGCGGACG
Source organism: Phycisphaerae bacterium (assembly GCA_049644045.1). Taxonomy (GTDB): domain Bacteria; phylum Planctomycetota; class Phycisphaerae; order UBA1845; family UBA1845. The sequence goes on along the minus strand of JBARRC010000236.1, from coordinate 1,971 downwards.
CCAATGGGGCGGTTCGGCGGAACACTTAAGGACATTGCCACGTACGACCTTGGGGCGGTTGCGATCAAAGCAGCGCTCGAGCGGGCTGGGGTGTCAGGCGATGGCATCGACGACGTGAACTTTGGAAGTTGCCGGCAGGCGGGCAACGGGCCGAATCCGGCGCGGACGGCCTCTGTTCGCGGCGGCATTCCCGTCACGGTTCCGGTTCAGACCATTAACATGGCCTGTCCGTCGGGAATGCGTTGTATCGCGATGTCGTCGCAGGCCATTCGATTGGGTGACTGCAGGACCGCCGTGGTCGGCGGTATGGACAGCATGAGCACGATTCCCTATCTGCTGAAGGACTGTCGCTGGTCCGGGTTCAAGATGGGCGATCGTACACTGCTCGACGGCTGGGCCGACAGCATCGATCCATTGTGCGGTGTGGGCATGGGGGCGACGGCGGAAAACCTTGTTGACAAGTATAAGATTCCGCGCGAGGCGCAGGATCAGTTCGCGGTCGAGAGCCATCAGAAAGCCGCAACCGCACGGTCGAGCGGCTGGTTCGACGAGGAGATTGTCCCCGTTGAAGTCCCGGCCGTGGGCAGGCAGCCGGCTGTATTGTTCGACAAGGATGAGACCATTCGGGCTGACACTTCGCTCGAGAAGATGGCGAAGCTCAAACCGGTGTTCAGGAAGGACGGCACGGTTACGGCCGCAAATGCGTGCGGAATGTCCGATGGGGCGACCGCCCTTGTTCTGACCTCGCGGGAACACGCCAAGTCGCTGGGAGCCACACCGTTGTTTTCATTGGTGGCCTATTCGAGTGTGGCCGTGGATCCGGCGACGATGGGTGAGGGGCCGGGCTTGTCGATCCCGGCGGCGCTCAAGCGGGCCGGGATGACGTTGGACCAAATGGATCTGATCGAGGTGAACGAGGCGTTTGCCGTCCAGGTATTGGCCAACGAACAGGTACTCAAATGGGATCGCAGCAAGCTCAACGTTCACGGCGGTGCCATCGCCCTGGGGCACCCGACGGGGATTAGCGGTGCGCGAATCGTCGTGACGCTGTACCACGCACTGAAGCGCACCGGCGGAGAGTTGGGGATCGCGGGCATCTGTGGTGGTGGCGGCGTGAGCATGGCCCTCGTCATCAGGCGGGAGACGTGATTTCGGATTGCGGATTTGGGATTGACGATTGGGGATTGTGAAAGGTGCGGCGGAAGCGAGTCGGTGAGGGCAGTTCATGAGTAGCGAAGAACATGTTCGATTAGAGACAGTGGACGGCATCGCCACGATCACCCTGAACCGCCCACCGCTTAACGTCCTGAACATCCCGATGATGGCGGAGTTCAATACCCTGCTGGAAGCGGTGATCGATGATGCCAACATAGCAGCGGTCGTGCTCCGGGCCGACGGCAAGGCCTTCAGTGTCGGCGTCGACGTGAGCGATCACACGGCTGACAAGGTCGGTGAGATGATTCAACAGTTTCACGGGATTTTCCGGAAGCTGGCCTCCACCAACGCGTTGACGATTGCTGTCGTTAAAGGGGCGGCGCTGGGCGGCGGTTGTGAAGTCGCCACCTTTTGTGACATAGTCTTGGCATCGGATCGCGCCAAGTTCGGTCAGCCCGAGGTTCAGGTCGGTGTGCTTCCACCGGTCGCGGCCTGTGCCTTCCCGCCGCAGATCGGGATCAAAAAGGCGATCGAGCTTAACGCCGTGGGCATGACCATCGATGCGCGCGAAGCACATAGGATCGGTTTGGTCAACCAGGTTTACCCGGCCGACGAGTTTGACGAGTGTGTTGACGGCTATCTGAGCAACATACGGAGACTGTCACGGCCGGTAGTCCGCATGGCCAAGGGGACGACGGCGATGGTCGTCCGAGAGCAGGTGCTGGCGCATTTGGAGCGAGTCGAGCGATTGTACCTTGATGAGTTGATGAAGCTGTCCGACGCGCACGAGGGTCTTGCAGCGTTTATGGAAAAGCG
>JBARRC010000235.1:0-7399 GCA_049644045.1 Phycisphaerae bacterium | reverse complement strand
GTCCTCGACCCAATCGACTCCATCGTAACGGAAGATGTGCGCGCCGCCGATCCGCCCGGCAACAAACGTGGTCGAGGAAACAGAGACCGAAGCACCGAACCGATGCCCTTCTTGGGCGCTCGCCGTGAACTTGCCCTCTTCGAGCCAAATGCTCCCATCGCGGCGGAACACATAGACTGCCCCCGTATATGCTCCTCCGACGTTGTAGCGAGGAGCGCCAACCACAAGCACGTCCCCGTCAATGGAAACGGATCCACCGAACAAGTTGCCCAGCTCCGTGTCCGAACCCACCAGTTCAGCGTGCTCGATCCAACTTGTACCCTCGTGCCGGAAGACATACACCCGGCCAAACGCTAGGCTAACGCCCGTGCCGGAAGCACCAACGGCGATCAGGTCTCCGCTGATGGAGACAGACATGCCGAACCCATCTTCGAGCGCCGCCCCGGAAGGAATGATCTCAGCCTCCTGCACCCAGGCGACACCGTCCCGCCGGAAGACAAAAGCCCTGCCGCTCCCGCTTCCATCGAGGTCAATAAAGGGAGCGCCAACGACCAGGACTTCGCCTTCAATCGCGACCGAATACCCAAAGGTAAACCACTCAGGAGGCAGCTTGATCTGCTCTACCCAATTCGCACCTTCGCGTTTGAAAACGTACGCGGCACCGAAACCCATATCAGCATCCGGTGCACCGACAACGACGTAGTCGCCGCTGATCGCCACTGCCTTGCCGAAGCCCCATACATCGTCCGGCCCGTCGCTTGGCGTGAGTATGGCCAGCTCCTGGCGCGCAAACGCAGCGCCGCCGAACGTCGATGCCATAATCACGATCGCTGCAAGAAGTCTGCCTGGCATGTGTCTGCTGTCGCGCATCGTCCTACCTCCTACGAAATGACCCTCTCTAGCCCGCTGACCCCGGCGAAAGATGCACATTCCTAAGTACACCAGCCCAGCATCCTCATGCAACCATCGCAGAACCGCCGGGCTAATCGACAATCCGCAATCCGCAATCGCCAATCGAATCACGGACACCCACTGGGGCCGTCAAACGGATAGGGCAGGCCGCGGAAGGCATCGACCGTCCACGGAATATCGACGAAATCGATGATCCGATCCGGAACGTCAGGTGCCACATCGGCCCGGCCCTTGATCGGCGCGCCCGGCAGGTCTCTGAACTTGTCGACGACGGCCGCGATGTCGTCGAAATTGGCATCACCGTCCGGCGGTGTGCAGGGTGTCACAGCACAGTCACCAACCACGTCACCCCACAGGCTCGTGGTGATCGGCAGGGGCGCTGAGTAATTCGCTTCGTCATCGAAATCACACGCGCAGTCGATGGCCTCGACCTCATAGAGCGCGCCGGGCACGATCTCGTCATCGGACACGTGGACCAGGCCGACCGCGCCCCAATCCGTGCAATGCGGCGGCAGCGTCTGGAGTTGGGCCCCTTTGAACGTCGGGGGCGGCGCGCCGCCCGCTTCACTGGACAACTCCGAAACGTCAACGGGCTCACCGACCCACATCCGACAGCCCTCGTAGTTTTCGAAGGGAACGGGCATGTCCACCAGCGTCACGCGCAGCGCCGTATACCGCTCGGGGTTACCGGGCACGAACGAGATGTACCGGTTCTTGGCGAAAGGCACCGGCTCCGGCTGTGGAGCGCTTGCCGGCTCACACACGAGGCCTGTGTGGTAGTAGAGGTAGTTGCCTCGACTGCCGTCCCAGTTCGTGACGGCCATGTCGGGTCTAAGCGTATAGATGTAGCTTACCGTAACGGACGTGGATGCTGCGGGCCCGACACTGACCCATCCGTGGACCGCATCGAACGTAAACTCGTCCGGGCTCAGGGGGGCGCCGTCCACGGTGACGTACTCGATGCCCTCGATGGGTTGGTGGGCCAACCGGAAGAGATGCAGGCCCGGCGTGGAAGTGACATCGAAGGACTCTATGGGGTACTCCAGACCGTCCTTGTTCACATCGCCAAAGACAATCGCCTCCACCACGCTGGTTCCCGCGGACGACCAGTCGGGGACGGATCCGAACAAACCGCCGAAATTCAGAAAGCAGTGCGTCTCACCCCACCAACTACCGGTGGCCAGGTCGAGGTCTCCATCGCCGTCGAGGTCGGCCAGGGCAACGGCTGACCCATATCTCTCATAGTACGTCCACGTGGGCGTCGTCGTGAAAAGCCCGCCCGGCAGACCGTCGTAACGGCGGACATTCCCGCTGCCCCTGCAAAACCCGGGATCACCGACGGCAATCAGCGCCGCCTTTCCCGGATACCCGCCCCACGTAGCAAGCTGGGTGTTGTCGGTGACGAACAAATCCAGCCAGCCGTCGTCGTCCACGTCGCCGTAGGTCCCCATGACCGAGAATTGGTCCGGGTTGTCGGTAGTGTGCCACGCTGCTGTCGTGGCCAGCGTACCCTCGTCGTTAAGGTAGACCCAGGTGTCGGTGCCCTCGCCGACGCCGACGAGATCGAGCCAGCCGTCACTGTTCGCGTCGCAGAAGAAGATGTCGCCGAAATCCAAGGTGTCATCCGAGACCCATGAGGCCGTCGACTCGAGCGTACCGCCGACGTTCAGGTAGACATAGTTGTGCCACGGGGCGCCCCCGCTGTAGGGCCAGCCGGTGCCGACGGCCAGGTCGGGCCGGCCGTCGCCATTGACGTCGCCGAAGGCCACATGGAAGGCGGCCACTTCGTCTGGTGAGGTCCAATCCGGAAGGCTCGAAAGCGTGCCCCCGTTGTTCAGGTAGAGCCGCGCCGTGGCGGTGCCTGGATCCTGCATCGTCAACCCAATAGCGACATCGGGCCAACCGTCGCCGTTGACGTCGGCCACGCTGAGATGACCGTTGTATTCCTGGTCGCTTGACAGCCAGTCGGGCGTGGTGGGGAAGGTGCCGTCAGCGTTGTTGTAATAGACGGCAAGTTCCTCACGATAGATGTCGTTGCCGTTGCCGACGACGAAGTCCGGCCAGCCGTCTCGGTCGAGGTCCACCAGGGCACCGCCGGTGCTGATTGGTGTGTCGGCTGACACCCAGTCGGGCGTGGTGTGATAGATCAACTGGGCCTGTAAGGGACAAACGATGATGAGCATCGTGACGATCAAAGTGACAATGGCTTTCATGTTTCGCCTCCTTGGAGATATACACTCCACGTCTACCATAGCAGATTGCGGGGCTCTCATTCAAGTGGTATCATCTCGCCCCAGCGGGAAAAACCGAGTCAACAGGCGTTCAACTAAGGAGAACCGATGATGAAACGAGCAATGATTACCGTGTTGGGTTTGTGCGTGCTGTGCACCACGGCGTATGGCGATGAAGAGAAGGGCGATGAACTGACCGACCCGATTGCGATCCTCAAGAAGGCCGATGCCGCTTCCAAGGCCGTCAAGGCTGTGAAGTATAAGGTCACTCTCAAGGGGACCGAGGGTGCGGCGCTGACGATGCCGGAAGTAGAGGGCACCGTGATCATGACGGGGTGGTCCCAACGCACCAACCGCACTCCGCAGAAGTTCCGGTGCGAGGCCAAGGTCAAGCAGCCCGGGTCGAGTGAGGTGGTGGAGATAACGGTCGGCAGCGACGGCAAGACGTTCTATGCCGTCGACCACAAGGCCATGAAGGCGTACGCGGATGGGAATCCGGCAGTGATGGGGAGGAAGACCGGGCCCCCCGCACAAAACCTCATGATGCTTGAATTCGTTTATCCCACGCCGTTCAGCGACGAGATCGGCGGCAAGGACCAGAAGCTGAAAGGCAGCAAGAAGATCGGCGATGAGGACTGCTACGAGATTTATCTGAACTACGGCCGCGTGTCTCAGGAGGCGATCTGGTACTTCTCCAAGAAGGACTTCCTCCCGCGGGGTGTTCGTCGTGTTCGCCCCTATCCTCCTGCCGGCAAGAAGGGGGGCGAGGAGTGGATGCTGACAGATCTGGTTGTCGACCCGACGTTCGACGAGGAAAAGGACCCGTTCAAGTTCGATCTGCCGGAGGGGTATACCAAGATGGATACCTACGCGCCGTAACGTTCTCGAGACGGTCCAGAAACGCGAATAATCGGCGAACAAGGAGTGTTCCCAGGATCACACACGCATCGATTTTGGTACAGATTCCTCCCGATGCTCGTAATCGTTGCCGGCATCGGGGTGTATGCCAACAGCTTCTCGGGCGAGTTCCTCCTCGACGATCAGAGAGAGATCACCAAGAGTGAGAAGATCCACCACCTTTGGCCACCGTGGGACATCGTCGCTCGCGGCAGACGCCCGGTGGTGGACCTCTCACTAGCAGCCAATTACGCGATCGGCGGTTTGAACGTCTGGGGCTACCACGCGTTCAACCTGGCCGTCCATATCCTCGCGGCTCTGACCGTATTCGGGATCGTCCGCCGGACACTGCTACGGAAGGGATTCCGAGACCGACATGAGGCGGGTTCGTCGTGGTTTGCCCTGGTCGTGGCGCTGATCTGGGTGGTTCACCCCCTTCAGACTCAGAGCGTCACGTATATTATTCAGCGTGCTGAGTCGCTGATGGGGCTTTTCTATTTGGTGACCGTGTATTGTGTCGCTCGTGTCGCGGATTCATCGCGAGGGCGTTGGTGGTGCGCGGCGGCTGTTGCCGCTTGCGCCCTTGGCATGGGCAGCAAGGCGGTCATGGTGTCCGCCCCACTGGTCGTTCTCCTCTATGATCGAATCTTCATCGCCGGATCTCTTGCTCAGATCCTGCGCAGGCGCTGGGGCTTGTACTTGGGCTTGGCAGGCACGTGGAGTGTTCTCGTGGTCTGCGGGATCGTCGGTGGAGTGCTAAGCACGTCCGTTAGAGGTACTGCCACCGTCGGCTTTTCCTTCAAGGGCATCACCCCCATCGAGTACGCGCTCACGCAACCTGGCGTGATCCTTCACTATCTGAGGCTTGCGGTCTGGCCGTACCCATTGTGCTTTGATTATGTGTGGTCGGTCGCTCGAACGTTCGGCGCCGTGGTGCCGCCCGCGCTTGTTGTTATTGCACTTCTCGGCGCAACCCTGTGGGCGTTTTGGCGGAAACCGCGGCTCGGGTTCGTTGGGGCGTGGTTTTTCCTCATACTCTCGCCGACGTCGAGCTTCATTCCCATCAAGGATCCTCTCTTCGAACATCGGATGTATCTACCGCTGGCTGCCGTCGTCGTACTCGCGGTGATGAGCGGGCACGCGGTTCTCGAACACCTTTCTCATCGTTTCGCACGGGTGAAGGCATGGCGCGTTCCCATCGCTTGTGGAGTGGTCCTCACGATAGGCGGGGCGTTCGGCTACGCCACCGTCAAGCGCAATCGGGACTACCACAACGACCTCCGCATGTGGGCTGACGTCGTAGCCAAACGACCTGACAACTATCGTGCACACCTGAACCTTGGTAATGAATACTATCGCAGGAAAGACTACGAAACGGCACTGGCCCATTACCGCGAAACCGCACGGATCAAGCCGCACTACGTGACCCCACACCAGTATGCCGCCCATTGCAGTTGGTATTTGAAACGGGTGGATGAGGGGCTCGGTTTCTACAAGACAGCCGCCGAGGTGGAGGAGCGGGAATTCCCGAACTTGTTCAGTGTTCGCCTCGAATACGCAAACCATCTGGCCGGGGTGGGCCGGGTTGACGAAGCCCTACGAATCTGTGAGATGATCCTGAGCAAGCGGCCTTCTAACCCGCAGATCGAGGTCGGCGCGCAGCGGCTTCGTCAGCAAATCCTGAGGCAATCCGGACAGTAGGGGTACGCTGCCGTTGCCGTCTTAACTGGAATGCGCGAATCCGCACCGCGACCATGAAGGAGTGGGTGTGGCCCGCAACGCCGGGGACAAGCCCCGGCGCTACATTACTTTAGTCTGCGGGGCGCGCAACAGAATGTAGCGTCGATAATAGGCGATGCCAAGACATGTCAGTGGAATCGCCAGCAGCAATCCCATAAACCCCAGCAGCTTACCCCAGATGAACACACCGAGCAGAATCGCCACCGGGCGCAGACCCGTGGCTTTGCCCATCACGCGCGGTGTGATCAGCGCGTCTTGAATCACCTGCACGACGGCGAAGACCAGCAACGTCAAGGCCACCGAGACGATAAAACTCGAATCGCCCTCGAGCGCGCGCAAAGCAGCCAGCACCATTGCCGGCACCAGCCCCACCATTTGCAGATAGGGCACCATATTCAGCAGGCCCACAAACAGCCCGAACGGCACCGCCATCGGCAGCCCTATGATCGTAAAGCCGATTGCGAAAAGGATTCCGACCGAGATTGCAACCACCGACTGACCGCGGAAATACCGCCGAAGGGCGACGTTGAACTGCTCCAAAAACTCCACGATGCCGTCACGGTATTGAGGCGGAAGGAACGTTTTCCACGTGCGCGCGTACTCCGGGAAATCGAGCAGAAGGAATACCAGGTACAACAGCACGACGATCAGCCCGGTCAAACCGAGCACCAGATTCACCGCGAACGTTACGACCGTCCATCCGCCGATCGCAAGGCGCTTGGCCGCGTCAATGAGCAGTTTGCTGAACTCCTCCGATTCGGTGTATTGAAAGACTTTGTCGAGCACATCCCCGATGTAAGTACCTGATACTTCCTCACGAAGGCGGGCGAACCGGTCCGGCCGCGATAACTCATCGGCATCCTGACGGTACCTGGCCCAACCCTCCTTCAATTCGCGCCAACCGAACTCGGATTTGACCGCGCCGGTCTGATCGGCGTCCGCAGCGTCGGGTACGACGAATGAACGTTCTTCCGATCGGACACCGACACGAACGGATGACGCCAGGTCCTCCCGCAGCTTCTCCACAGCATCCCGGAACTGACCCACCTGGCCAATCATCAGAGGCACGACGATCACCACGAGCGCGAGCCCGATGATTCCCAGCCCCCCGATCGTCATCGCCACCGACAGACCCCGCCGTTGGGTCTTTTGCTCAAAGAGGGTCACCAGCGGGTTGAGCAAGTACGCGAGCACCACCGCAACTGCAAAGGGTAACAGCACGTCGGACAGGTAGCGGAGTGCCGCCAGCAGCGCGACCAGCGTGGCCGCGCTGAGCGCCATCCGCACGACGCGGTCGAATGTGTAGCGTGTTTCACCGTTTGCCATACCAGCTCCGGGCAACATTGGAACGGCTACGGCGCGACTTGGCAATTCCCAAACTCTGACGGGCGCCAAAAACGATCTGCGCCCTTCCCCTTACGGCTCGGACCCGCCCGCTTGACCGCGCCAGATTGGCGTCCTAGTATCCCGCTTTAACGCGTACGATTCATGGTGACGCACCGTAACCTTATGTAGCGTCACTATGTAGCGTCACCCCTTGTGGGTGACGTGATAATCCGTAGGGCGCCGCCCACAAGGGGCGGCGCTACATCCGCTACACGAAAACGGAGCTTGTTCTA
>JBARRC010000234.1:0-4359 GCA_049644045.1 Phycisphaerae bacterium | reverse complement strand
ACGGACTTCGACATCCTGAACGAGCATGCCGGCATGGTACGAACCTCACCGGTGTGTGTCCAGCCCCCCAGCAGAAGCTCCGCGCCACCGATGAGCCGTAGGTGACACGGGTTTACTGAATGTTTACTCGCGGAGCGGCTGTAACCCGAGGTCAGAAACGTATACCGGTATACGTTTTGCAGCACGGGAGGCCGTTTCCGATGGCAAAAGTAAAGCACAGCAAGTCAAAATCCGTTCCAAAGTACAGGCGTCAGAAGCGTCGTGGGCGTCAAGACGTGGCGTTCTGCGAGCTGTCTAGCCAGCGGGTGTATCTCGGCCTGTACGGTACGTCTGAGAGCCGCGAGCGTTACCATCGGCTTGTCGGCGAATGGGAGACCGGCGGACGACAAGCGTCCGCTCCGGCCAGCGAAATCACCGTAGCGGATCTGGCAGCACGCTTCTGGGAGCACGCACAGGCGTACTATCGCCGTCCTGATGGCACGTCGACGGTCGAAATCAGAAATTGTCGGCTGTCGTTACGCCCGCTCGTGAAGCTGTACGGTAGCATCAAGGTTGTTGACTTTGGACCCAAGGCGTTGAAGGCCGTCCGGCAGGCGATGATCGACGGGGGGCTTTGTCGACGCAGCGTCAATCAGCGAATTGTGCGTGTCCGGGCGGTGTTCAAGTGGGGCGTTGCCGAGGAGCTGGTTCCGCCCGATGTCCTGCACGGACTCCAAGCTGTATCCGGCTTGAAACGCGGGCGGACTGTGGCGAGAGAATCCGAGCCGGTCACACCCGTCCCCGAGGGCTACGTCGACGCTGTGCGGCCCTACGTAAGCCGACAGGTTGAAAGCCTTATCGACCTGCAACTGTTGACGGCAGCCCGACCCGGCGAGCTTGTCATCATGCAGGCGGTGGACATCGACACGTCGGGGCGAATCTGGATATATCATGTGCCCACGCACAAGAACACCTACCGCGGGCAGGACCGACGCATCTACATCGGCCCACGTGGACAGGAGATCATCCGTCCTTTCATGGCGGCACGTCCGGTCGACGCCTACGTATTCAGTCCCGCCGAGTCTGTGGCGGAAAGAGCTAGCAAGGCTCTAACACATCGGCGACCGAATCAAAAACTGAATCCGAGGTTGACCGACCGAATAATCGGCGACTGTTACACGACGGGCAGCTATCGACGGGCAATCAAGCAAGCGTGCCGAAAGGCGGGGATACCTTCATGGACTCCGCATCGGCTGCGCCATGCGGCCGCAACGCGACTGCGGAGAGAATTCGGACTTGAAGGGGCACAGTTACTCTTGGGGCACGCGAAAGCGGATGTAACGCAGCTATACGCGGAGACGAACGAGGCGAGGGCCCTGGAGATCGCCAAGAAGATCGGATAAAGGACTTACGGGCGTCCGGTTGCGCGCTGGACGAACGGTCGAGCGTGGCGTGTGGTTCCTACCTTCACTTGTCGCGCTCGGCCGGCCCGCTTTGAGAAAGGTAGGACATGTCCAAAGAGTACTACGTTGATGAATCGGGGGGCCTGTTCGGTCGGCAGATAGCGTGCCGGGCGACTGGCGTAGACGACATGAAGGCGGTGCTCAAGCAGGCGATGGACGCTGCACAGCCCGAGGCCGTCTTTGACCGGATCGAGCATGGAGCACGCGAGATTCTACGTCGGCATGGATTCGACAATTGGCCGATCCGATCGAAGGCCCTGCCGCTTGGCGTGCCCAAAGACGCCGATCCGATCGTAAAGGACGCTGATTCGATCTTGTGGGGCATCAAGATCATCCGCGAGCAGATTGCAGATTGTCACACTCCCGAGGCCGCTGCGGTGCTCGCCCGCAACGCGATCCAGTTGGGCATGGACGCACAGCGGGCACGGCTTCGCGTGTTCGAGACACCGGCCGAGATTGGCATGGAGGTGCTGGTCCGGTTTCGTGGCCGATGGATCGAGGTGACCGAATTGGAGCGGCGACTGCTCGACTTCATGTCGAACCGGGCCGAGGCGTCGATTGTTGACTTTGTGCGAGCCGGTTGGAATGAGCTGTACAACAGGGGCAATCGAAGCAAGTATGACAAGGCGATGTCACAACTCAATCGCAAGCTTCTGGACTATCACGTTCCGGGTACATTCGGCGTGGACGGCGACAAAGTAACCATCTCTGAGTGATTCTCATTTCTTACCGGCCTCGGTAAGAAGAAACGTTGCACACTTTCCTACGGTTCAAGACTTTAGGAGAGTATGTGATGTTACACGATGAACACGTAGTTACGTTTTCGGAAGCCGCACGGAGTCTGCCGAAGGTCAACGGTCGACGGCCGCACGCCAGTTCAATTTGGCGGTGGGTCAGAAAGGGCATACGGGGCGTCAAACTCGAATCACGGCGAGTCGGCGGGCGATTCGTCACAAGCCTCGAAGCCCTGGAGCGATTCTCGAAAGCCCTGGCTGAGATCGACCTACCCGACCGACCCAAGACCACATCCGGGCGACGAGCAACAAGTCGACAACGGGCAAAACCCATCAAGAAAGCCGAGGCGGTGTTGACGGCGGGGGGCATCCTGTGAGGTCAAGAAAAAGGCCCGCGAGCCGGACAGCAGCGCGGGCGGGAGACGAAAAACACGACCTATCCTACCCTTTGGAGCCATCGTGCGTCAAGTCTCTTGCGAAAAAGCGCAGAGCTTTCGGCCGAATTCCAACGACTTTAGCCACGTCGGGAGCTCTACGGGGGTTGAATTTCCGCGAGGCGAAGGTCTTGCTCGCGGTTGCGGCCCACATCGACGGCCGATCCGACAAGGCGAGTATCGGCCTGACACGGTTGGTTGACGAGACTGGCATGTCCAAGCGATCGTTCTATCGGGCCATCGCCGGGCTGAAGGATCGCGGCGTCCTTGGAGTGCATCACGGCGGTGGAAAACCGGGCCACACGAACACGTATGAGGTGTTGGAACCGGGCGACAATGGCGACGCAAAAGGTGACACCCAGGGTGGCAGTATTTCAAACCCTGCCAAGTTACAAAAGGTGCCACCCAAGGTGGCAGGAATTCAGACGCAAAAGGTGCCAAAACGGGCCGCAAAAGGTGCCACCCCAATAGCGGCACCACTATCAGATAGACCTAAAGGTCTAGATCAGAGTACTCTGAGTACAGAGTACGCGGCTGCGCCGCACCAGCCTGAAAAAAAACCAAAGCAAAACCAGCCGAAGAAAAACGGATCGCAACGGACCCGGGCGAGTCCGCTGTGGGATGCCGTCTGCGAGGCGTTCAAGCTGGAGCCGTGCACCAAAGCCGATCGGAGCCGCGTAGGGCGTATCGTCCGTGACTTGGGACTGAAAGGAGGCACACCAGATGAGATCAAAAAGCGAGTTGAGCGACACCGGGCCGCATGGCCGAAATGCGAGTGCACTCCCGAAAGCCTCCTCAAACACTGGGAGCGATTCGGGGCCGATGCCGCTGGTCGTCAACTTGGCCGACTGGGTCGCGTCGAAGCGAAAGCAGGGAAGTATGAGCGGTACAGAACAGCTTAGAGGATTCGTAAAGCTGTCCGGCCACCGTCCGTTGTTCCAGCCACCGGAGAAGTACAGGAGCCGCGATCGAATTCACGCGGAGTTGCGGAACGTGATCCGCAAGGTCATCGGGGCCGACAAACCCTGGCCGTTGTTCATGTGCGGTGAGGCGGGCTCGGGCAAGTCCTGCGCGGCCTTGTGCATGGTCGACGTGTTCGGCGACTGGTATGTCACGTTGGCGGAGTTGTGTGAAATGCTCCTGTTGTCTATGCGTGACCAGCTGGTGTGGTCGTCGGGTGCAAAGCGAAGCACCGCGGACGTGTGGCAAGACTGGAGCCGCGCGCACTTGGCTGTGCTCGATGAGATTGGAGCGCGGAGCAACGTTTCGGACTTCCACTACGAGAGCTTGAAGCGGGCGATTGACATACGCGAAGGGAAACCGGCGGTGTTCATCTCGAACCACGATCCGGCGGAGATCGCGGTGACTTACGATGACCGCATAGCTTCAAGGTTGGCGTCCGGTTCGGTAGTCGAAGTAGTTGGCGACCGACGCATCGGGGCCGAACCGCTGGTCATCGGGCGATAAAAAGAGGGACTGGAAGGAGTCCGAACACGACACATAAGGATACTTGAAGTATGGCAACGACAGATGAAGCAGCAGTACGGCGACACATACGGGCGATGGTCGCGGCGGATGAAACCGCGGAGCCAAGCTGATGAGACGGTGCGAACAATTGTTCGTATATAATTCTCCATGCACACTTGAACGTGTCGCCGGCGTGCAGCGAGAGTGTATAATATTATTTGTCCAATTGGACAATTTGCTCCCCACAACGAAGCTGTCGTCAAGTGCAGTCGACATTCTTTC
>JBARRC010000233.1:0-2120 GCA_049644045.1 Phycisphaerae bacterium | reverse complement strand
GTGTTACTATGCGGCCCTTCCCAGTGCTCCCAAAGCCCAGCAAACGCGAAAGGCGTTCGATCGCGCAGATGGACGTAATGGGGTTGCTTGCGACGCTCGAGCTTCTGCCATTCGTAGAAACCATCGGCGATAACCAGGCATCGCCGTTGCTTGAACGCCGATCGGAACGCCGGCTTGCTGGCGACGGTCTCCGCGCGGGCGTTGATCATTCTCGCCCCGACGCTCGGGTCGTTGGCCCACGGTGGAATCAATCCCCAACGGAGTATCTGAAACTGCCGGGCTGTGCCATGGGCTGTCATTAGCACAACCGGTACCGGCTGCGTCGGCGCGATGTTATACCGCGGCGCGATGCCCGACACCTCCGCCAGTTCAAACAGCTCGGCCACGACCTCAGCCGGGCTGCTCAATGTGAATCGTCCGCACATGCCTGCATCTTACCCGTCGGGGAGTCGCTGAGCGAGATGGATAGGTGTGGGACCGACTTTCTAGTCGGTCAAGAGACAGCGGTCTTTGGCCGACAATCAGGTCCGGCTGGATCATGTTGTCTGGAATCGGGTTCACCATCCTCCACCGGTCGCTTACGCCTTGCTGTTACCCACATCTTCAGGGTCGGCGCAGCCGAACCGGAACCTTGTCCCGGAGGGACATTCGACAATAGCCCAGCGATTTATCGCTGGGAACGTGGTGTTCGCGGACGATCGCAGTCCCGTAGGGACGGTTGAATGCCGCTTATCCGTTCAATCGTCCGTACGGGACTGAGATCTCGTCCGGCAACGTCATCCCAGCGATGAATCGCTGGGCTATTCTCACTTGCCCCTATGGGGCATCTTTGGAGGTGTGGGTAATAGCAAGCGCTTACGCTCCCGGCTCGGTTACGTGGTGGGTGTCCGTTGTTATGCCGGTTGTCCCAACGCGCCGGGATCCGCGCAGGCTGGACTATTTGGTTTCCAGAAACCTAGCAAAAAGCAGCACTTTATGCTTGCACTTTCAGTGAAAGCGCGCTAGACTGGTCCTGCGTTATAGGGCGTGCGGTCTCGTCGTACTTGGACGGGCCGGTGCGCCGGCGGCTGGCTCCGGAGCGTGCATGGGCAGCGCATCGCGTCTGGTTCGACCAACACGGACACGTTTCGGAGGGGCCAGTGGGCCACCTCATTGTGACAGCCTGTAGCACTTTTGTCGGCGCCGATCTTTTTAGGCAAGAGGTGGGTCGATGACCCACCCAAGGAGGGTTTTGACGAACGGATTCGCTTGTGGGTGGGAACGAGATGGGAATCTCGTTCCAGCGGATTCTCAGACCAACTTTCAAAGGGAGCGAGAGATGCATTCCTCTGGCACGCGGAAATTGATTACACGTCTTCTTGTCTTGGCAACCCTGGGGCTTCTGGGAGACGGCGCAAACCTGGCCCTGGCGCAGTGGCCCGAAATTGCCAAACTTACCGCCTCCGACGCCGCCGAAGATGATTCATTTGGTATTTCCGCCTCGGTCAGCGGCAATGTGGCCGTGGTGGGGGCACGCTTCGATGACTGCGCGGCGGGGATAGATTGCGGTTCGGCGTACGTGTTCGGGTTCAGTGGTTCAAGCTGGGTCCAGGAGCAGAAGCTGACCGCGTCTGCGCCGACGACGGGCAGGGAGCGCCCACGAATGACCCCACCTTCTCGCTTAAGGCGGTAAAGAGGAACCCGACATGCCTCACCGGTGGCGGCATCTGCCTGGGCGGTGCTCACAGCGGTACATCCTGCAACGTGGATGCCAACTGTGATTCCGAGGTCGGGGATGGAGTCTGCGGGTGCAGGTTTGATTCTGACTGTGATGAGGGCGAGTGCGGCGGTAATATCACGCCGACGAACAACCTCTCGGTCAACCCGGGTGACATCGTTATGGCCGAGATCTTCGCCTCCGACTGGTCGCCGGAGGGCCAGGCACTGAAGGCATGGCAGGCGACGATCAGTTTTCACACGTTCCTCAGCGGGACTCGGGGTATGATCCTGCCACTGGGGTGGGACCGCCCGGTCAACCCCGTTGCCTGCACCTCGGACGAGGATTGTGCGGAAGGGGAGAGCTGCTACTTCGGGTGCACGGGGGATCCGAGCGTGGAATGCGAGGAGGATGACGACTGTAC
>JBARRC010000232.1:0-2951 GCA_049644045.1 Phycisphaerae bacterium | reverse complement strand
CCATCAGCGACGGGGCGTGTGAGAAGGAGTGCTGCGTAGACGGAATATGCTACGTTGACCAAAAGGCGCAGGGGTGTTTAATCGCCACGCTTGATGCGACTGGTTGTCCCGGATCGACGCTAACGCTGACCGCCATGATCTGCAACGATGGCGCATGCGCCGCGACGTTCGAACTGGAAGCCGAGAAGACCGGTGGGACCGCCGGCATTGAATCCGTGTCGGTCCCGTCGTCGATCGGTGTTCCAAGTGCACCAGGCAGTGCGTATGTCGACGTCTCGGTCACGATCGCTGCGGATTCTGACCCGGGCACGACAGCCACGATCGAACTGACAGCCACCAACTCCAGCGACGGCACCTGCGGCCCGGTCGTTACGGAAACCTGCTCCGCGACAGCCACTGTCACAGTCATTGGAGTGGACTTGGACTTTGATGGGCTGGCCGACGAGGACGAGGCCGATCCCGGCGGATTTCTATGCCTCGTTGTAGAGCCGCCGCTTCCGGCGGTAACGATGCAAATTACGGGGGCTGCCGGTGGCACCGGGTGGTTTGAGGTGGTTTCCGGAGACCAGTTGATCCAGATGTATGAAGACCCTGAAGGTACCCAGCCGGTGATGCACTTCAACCAGTCATGGCCCGTGTCTGCGTTTCCGATTACCCGGTACGTGACGGGAGTTGCACAAAGCGTTCTGCCGCGCGATGTCGAACTGAAGCTGAGCTACGTCAGCGACAGTGGGCCATGTGACGACGTAGTGAACCTGACCGTGGGGCGCCACAAAGTCCCCCTCGGCGGGGAGGTCTCGTACGACGAAGGGGAGGGTTGCTTCGAGGTCTACGTCCCGACGAGATGGGGTGGAAGGCTCCAGGTGAGTACGACGTCCGGGGTGATTGAGAACCTCGAGTATCCCGACGGTACACCCTATCAGAACAACATGGAGACGGGCGAAGACAAACACGGGTGGTATACCTTCACAGTGACAGGGGCCAGTTCCTATACGGTGTCCACGAGTTTCGTGCAGGAGGGAGAAGCTGCGACAAGGCCCTGGAACTTTTACTGGTGGGCGAAGAAGGCGGATTATATATACGACGCTGGAAATGGTGTGGCTGAGACGACTGCCGTTGGAGATGATGTCCAAGTCGTTGCCCCGGGCTCGCCGGTGAATCCGAATGACGATGTGGTCCGCAGCGGACCGGACGGCGCACTTCAAAGCACTCCTGGCGGGGACGATCAGACGGAAGTCATGATCAACCTGTTCGACACCGCCGGGTCGTACCGTCCGTTGCTAAAGTACGACGCTCGGCATGGCACCACGGCCCGCGAATGGGAGCGGGCCAACGACCAGGGCACTGAGGACTGGGAGGGGCACTGCCTCGGCGCCGCCATGGCCTCCATATTGGTCAATCAGCCGACGCCGGTCGGCGGGTCAGCGTACAATACCGACGACCTCGAAGGGCTCTGGGCGGAACTGGGAGAGAAGCAGGGGATCTACACAATTCCGGACGGTGTGGGCTCGATCGCAGCGGGCCCGCCGACCTCAGGAAGCGACTCGACCGATCTAAAGATCGCTACAGTTCATAGGATGCTGGAAGAATGGATCAAGGGTGCCCAGCTTGCGCTGCAGTCCAACCTGCGCGGCGGCGATGCGGAGGCAGAACCCACCGATGTGTGGAATCACGCAGTTTACCAATTTAGCGCCGTTTACGAGGAGGCGCCCGGCGACGACGAGAAGACCGTCAAGATCACCAACGCGCTGCTCGCGAACGACGACCATACGCCGCCGACGGACGACACTGATGACCGGCAGGTCGAGTATGTCTATATTGTGCAGTATGCCCCTTCTGGATTGCTCGACGAAAGTGGGCCCAGTGACTTTGTCAGTGTTGCCGGTGATGCTGCTTTCGCGCTAGAGAACCTGGTGCGCGTAACTGCCGCTACCTGGGGAGGGGAGAATCCTAACATAACTGAGTCTGGAGTTAGGGCAGATGATGCTGCAAACTAAGGATACCGCAAGCTTTGGAGAATGACGATGTGTCGATTGAAATGGGGTAATGTAATCTGCGCAAGTGCACTGTGTGCATTGAGTGTCACGGAATACGCGGTGCCAATCCAGCAGAACAGGGGTACTCCCGCCTGGAAAGCCGGGCAACAGTGGCGATTAACGGTGAAGCAGTACTATAGGGATTGGATGCTCGACTTCTCAGATCAGGAAATGAACATTACGAAGAACATTCCACGGGTGCAGTACGAGTACCAGATCACTGTCGTGGTGGCGAGTTTGGAGAAGCTCGGCAATCGAACTCTCGCCCGTTTGGACTTCATCCCGGGCCCGAACACGCCGGAGTATATTGGAGCCCACAGATATACCCTCACGATCGATACGGACGACCTGCGAGTGATCGAGGCCGAATGCACGAAGGGCGAGAGAGTGGAGATAGGGAAGTTGACGCCCCAAACGGTCGAGATGCGATCGGTCGTGCACAAAGCGTTATTCACCCAGGTACTGGGTTTCCCGGTGGATTGGGTGATCGAGCGTGGTGATATGGACAGGGCTGGCGTAGAATGCTTTCTTTTCAGGCGCCCCTCGGAGGTTGGCGCGAAAGGGCATTGGGAACAGGTCCGCCCGACGGATCTGGACCAGGAGACTCCCCAAACCTATGGAAGCGAATTCCGGCGGACGGTAACGCCGGTGGAGGTTGGAAACGGGATGAAGGTGATTGTCTCCACGCGTGGCTCCTTCCAACAGAAGCCCACGTATGAGGTCGAACAAGTCTGGGATCGTGAAATGGGGTGGTGGCGGTCTTTCACGCGCCGGCGCGACGGACATCTCGACCTGGAAGCGACATTGCTGAAGGAGTAGTGGCGCCAGACGCGGTGGAACGGCTGGTACTGGCCGACTGAGCCGAACACGGATCCCAATTTGTACGATGCGGGCTATGCACTTGACAAATACGAT
>JBARRC010000231.1:0-1674 GCA_049644045.1 Phycisphaerae bacterium | reverse complement strand
CTCGGGAAGGTGTCCTCGACGCAGACGGGGCCGTCATCATGCCCGGGTGCCTCGTGATCGCGGACGTTTCGGCGAAACGTCCCTTCTATGGCAAGCCCTCTGTCAAGTCCCTGTTTGCCTATCGGTTCTCCACGAGCCAACGCTGAGTCAGAGGCAAGGGCTGCGAGCGGACGCTTCGTTGACGATTCACTCTTCTATACGCGGGTTGATGACCGGACATGCCGGACAACAGAGCCGCATGACGGTGATCCGTCGGACTTCCGCTGTCTACCAGCGCGGGTTCGGCAGTATGTCGCCTACCGCATAGGGACGACGCGGGTTCCTGTCCTCTCAAGCCACCCGCAGCCCTTGCCACTGACCCAATCCTTCCTCGCACTCAGCCTGTCATCTCAACACACACGCTCACTAACCGCTTCAGCACGCCGCGGATCACGCCGCCAGCGTCGGCTGTAACGCCGCCCACAAAAACCCCGCCAACTCACGAGCCACCGCGCACGCCGCCGTCTTCGTGCCCTTCCCCCGATTCACCAGCCGCCAGTACCGCCGGTGTAACCGCTCCATCGCCTTGCCGGCCGTCGCCACCGCTTCCGCCGGCTGACCCGACTGCCGCTTCGCCAGCTCCGCGCTCAACCACGGCCGACGCTGATACTGCCACGCCGCCTCGACCAAAACCCGACGAACCAACCCGTTCCCCGTCTTCGTCAGACCCGTCCCACGCTCCTGATCCCCCGTCGACCACTCCCCCGGAACCAACCCCAGGTACCCCATCAACGCCCGCGGCGAGGCGAACCGACCGAACTCATACAGCTCCGTCAGAACGATCATCGCCGTCAGCGTGTCGACCCCGCGGAAACAACGCAACGCACCCACCGCCTCACGATACTCCGCCGTCTCCGACAACGCCTGAATCTGCTCGTCCAAACGAGCCAGCCGCTGCTCCGCCTGCTCCACCGTCAGAACATAATCCGCCAGCACCAACTGCGCGCACGGCTCCGGCAACCGCAGCCCACGAAGCCACTTCCGATGCGACTTCGTCCACGGGTTTCCCTCGTGGCAGACACCCTGCTGAACCAGGAACTTCAGCAACTGCTGACGCACCTGGTGGAGCGCCTTCCGAGCGTCGTCACGACAGCGCACCAATGCCCGGGAGGCTTCCTGAGCCGCCGTCGGTGGATGAACCTCCGTCAACTGACCCGCCGCCAACTGCTTCGCCAACTCGATCGCATCCAGACGGTCGTTCTTCCGACGCCGACCCGCCTTCTGATACACCAACGACGGCGCGATCACCCGGCAATCGATCCCCGCCTCGAGCAGACGACGCTGCAGTTCGTAGCCCCACGAACCCGCCTCGTAGCACACCACCGGCAGGCCCTCCGACTCCCGGCCCAGCCACCGGATCAGCTTCCGCTGGTCCCGCTGCGTGGTCCCGAAGCTCCGTTCCTTCAGTTCCCCCGTGTCGTTGTTCAGCATCGCCGCCGCGATCGTCTTCGCGTGGACGTCCAGACCGACAAACGTGCTACACTCGCTCATGCCCGGTTCTCCTTCTCATGTGGCTCTGACACTACCGTGCCAGATCACACTTCAGGGACCGGGCTTGCCATATTGTCTACCTCGGACCGGGAGCCGCCCGAAGGACTACCGCCCCATCGCTCGAACGCCCTCGCGGGCCGTGGA
>JBARRC010000230.1:0-2930 GCA_049644045.1 Phycisphaerae bacterium | reverse complement strand
ATCCTGGGCGGGGGCATCACCGGTGCCGGCGTGGCTCGCGATGCCGCCATGCGCGGGCTGAGCGTACTGCTTGTCGACTCTGATGACTTTGCATCAGGAACCAGCCATCTTACGTCAAAGCTGGTTCACGGCGGCCTCCGCTATCTGGAGCACGGGCATATCCGGCCGGTTGTCGAAGGGATCGTCGAGCGCTATCGGCTGCTCGACCGGATGGCGCCCAATCTGGTTCACCCACTGAAGTTCGTGATGCCATTCGAGGGACATCGGTTCCCGAAATGGGCGGTCACGCTGTGCGGCCTGCAGCTTTACGGGCTGCCGGAGTGGTATCGTTGTGGCCGCTTGTCGGACCCCATGCTGGGCGTCAAGCTGCAGCGGGATTACCCGACGATGCGGGCCCATCCGTTTGCCGTAACCTTCTGGGATGCACAGACGAACGATGCCCGGTTGGTCATGGCCACGTTGCGGACGGCCGAAGCGGAAGGGGCGACCCTCGCCAATTACACCTTGGTAACAGCCGCGCGGCTCGAAGGCAGGACGTGGACCGTCAGACTGCGGTCGAAACGGCACCAGCAGGAGTGGGCGGTCCGGGCCCGCACGATCGTCAACGCGACCGGCCCGTGGTTACCGGTTGCGGCTGAGCTTCTGGGCATCGAACCGATGAGCCTGATCTGGATCAAGGGCAGCCACATTCTCCTGCGGCGTTTCGAGCGTTTCGGCGAGGACGCGATCGTCATTCGAAGCATCCGCGACCACCGCCCGCTGTGGATCATCCCCTGGTACAACCGGCTCATCGTGGGCAGCACCGAATTGCGGTACACGGGTGACCTGCGCAACGTTCGCCCGACCGTCGAGGAAGTCGACGACCTGTTCGAAAGCTTCGTGCACTTCTTTCCGACCGCCGGCATTACGCGCAGCGACATCAGGTGCGCGTACGCGGGGGTTCGGCCGATCACCCCTCAATCCACCCGGTCGGAGAACAGTCTCTCGCGGGAGCACCGGATCGACGTGGACCCTCAGCGCCGGCTGGTCACGATCATGGGCGGCAAACTGACAACGTTCCGGTGCATGGCGGAGCAGGCAATCAACGAAGTCGATCGTCTGCTGGATCGACCGCCGCCGATGGCCGAGCTGCGTCGCCGTCTGCGCGGCGCCCTTCTTTGGCCGGGACTCACGCCCGCCGAGAGCAAGAAGCTCCGCCTGGATCTGGCGCGGGTGTTCAATGGTCGCGAGGGCCAACCCGACGTCACGGAGCACCTGGTGCGGCACTATGGCCGGGATGCCTCGCTGATCCTGAAGGAGGTCGACCGCCGGCCTCACCTTGGCGAACCCCTGTTTCCAGGGTTACCCTACTGCTTGGCGGAGTTGTCCTATTTGTGTCGGACCGAGAAGGTGTATCATCTGATCGACCTGGTCAAACGCCGCACGCCGCTGTACTTCCTGGTTGACAACTGCGGTTTCGAGTCTCTGCCGAAGGTTGTTGAACACATTGCCCCGATCAGCGGCTGGGACGCTCGGCGTCGAACGGAAGAACTCTCCGGCGTCGCGGAGGAGCTTCGAGCCGACATGCGGGCGTATCGTCGGTCGTGAGGTGCGGAACGATCGTAACGCCGCGTTGTAACGCGTACGCTGTTCTTGACCTTTGCTACGACGTGAAAGCCCGCGTCCCCGCGCGATGAAGGTGCCCGATACAACCAAGGCGAACAAGCCAGCTCGTCAGGCGACGAGCGAGATGAGATTCAGTCGCAGGAGCTGGGAGCCTGAGAGCGTGACCACGCCCTTGCTTCGACCCTGATCGTCCAGGAAGTCCACCTCGTAAGCATCCCGATCAGGGTAGCAATGTACGATCGCCCCGACATCACCGGCTGACAAGCCTTCAGCAGGCACATCGACCGTAACCGTTGCGACGTCATGCTCCTTCAACATAAGGCTACTCCACGTAACATGTGACGAGCCGCGGTCGCTCGCTCCCCTCGCCCACAATCCACACCGACATCACACGCTTAGCACCCAAAGGGCTCGTCAACTCGAAGCGAACCTCGTACTTGTGGCCATACGCCGTCACAACCTCGCGAGTCACCTCTTCGTTCGCCGCCGCGGAGAGCAGCGCATCTTTGAGAACTTCCGCGTTGCCGAGGCGAATCCCCAACAGCCGTTCAAACAAAGCTGCATGATGCCTTCCCACCGGATGCCGTGGGTTCAAGACGTACTCACGAAGCTTTGCATCCTCGACGAGTGCGTGATCGCCGTTCGGCAGCTTCATCAGTCAATTGTAGCACGTCGGCCCGTCATCGCCAACCGAACGCTCCAGAACCGCGAAGGATCACGCGCACGCGACGTCCCTGCCCACAGCAACCCCCGCGCCTCCGCGCTCTTCATCCTTCATCCTTGCCATCCAATCCCCAATCCCCAATAGAAGGAGCCCGGCGAGTGACACCCACCGGGCTCCGTGATTATAGCCTAAGTTGTCTTACCCACGGTCCGCAATAGCGGACCCTACGTTACTCAGAGCCGCGGGCGCCAGCCCACGGACATTCCGCGTCACCGGACCAGGACCACGTCAAGCGGTTTTTGCGGTTGATCTCACGCAGCGTTTGCGAGAAGTTGTCCGGATCCCATCGCATTCCGCGGCGCGGTGACGGGAAGTACCAGATGCTCTTCGGCTGCCGGTAGTCCGTGAGGTAACGGTCCAGAACGCTTGAGATCGGAACTCGTCGAGGAATCGGGAATCGGGGGACAGGAATCGGGGGACACCATACGAATGGCACTGCCGTTGGCAACTTCCGTCTTGGCAGGCACTTACGTTGTTTGGAGCGCCGCGCGTAGCTCGTCCCGTGGGTCGTGCATGTATGGGTAGCGATCTCGGCAGCGTTTGATGACGCGCGGTTCGATCCGGCCGGGACGGAGGGGTACCTCCCGGTCCGCGATACGTT
>JBARRC010000229.1:0-1663 GCA_049644045.1 Phycisphaerae bacterium | reverse complement strand
TCTGCTCCTCGCCTGTGAACACGATCGGTTGATCCTTGGTGCCCACGGCTGACAGTTGGCCATCACTGTCCACCGTCATGTCCCTGCCGGCTTCGAACACCAGCCGGGCGCCCGGTGCGATCGTCAGTGCTGCGGAAACCGAAACATCACCGGCGATCAGGTAGTCCGCGTCGATGCCCGGCCAGGTCTGGTCCGTCGATACGGTGCTGCCCCGGATCGCGACAACATCCTCGTCATTGCCGGTGTAAATGCTGGTGTCATCCAGATAGCCGACGACGTCAGCCGAGGCGTTGCCCGCACCCAGCGTGTTTCCGGTAATGGTATTATCGCTGAATGCTCTGACGACACTGTCACCGTCGAAGTAGAAGCCGTAGGTCCCGCTGTCGCGTAACGTGCAATTCGTGATACTGACCCGCGCCGGTGAACTAGAGGTGCCGTCGAGGAACAAGTTCGCGTCGTGGTACCCGCCGCCATATTCGATGGTCACGTGGTCGAGGCGGTTGTCCGTGGAGTTCGAATGATAGAAGCGCAACCCACCCCAGTAACCGCGTATAGCTCCCTCACCGGTGAAAACGATTGGTTGTGCTTCGGTGCCCACGGCCGAAAGCCGCCCGTCACTGGCTATCGTCATCTCCATGCTCTGCTGGAAGCGGAGCATGACGCCCGGGTTGACCGTAAGCGTCGCACCGTCAGTCACGTAGATGTCTGATTCGACCGTGTAACAGCTAGCGCTCAGCGTGGTGTCCGTCGAGATTGAACCCGAGAGCGACTCGCACGGGAGCGATGTGAGCGTGAGCGTTACATTCACCGTCCGCGGGCTGTTGATCGCCCCGCTCGCACTCACGATAATTTGTGCCGTGTAGGGCGATTCGGAGGCCGTCGCCCCGACCGTGTCAACGCTTATCGTAAGATCATCCGTCTCTGTTGTGGTGCTCCCGTTAGCCGGCGTCACAGAAAGCCAATCCGCATTGCCGGATACGGTCCATTCCAGTGTTCCAATCCCCGTGTTGGCAAGCTGGATCGTCTCCCCCTCTGGGTTCGGGCCCATCTCCATACCCGTGAAGGTCAACGAACTGGGCGACAAACCAATGACCGGCCCGGTAGGCGGCTCGGTTGGACATCCTGCCGTGACGGCAAGTATGAAAAGGATCGCAACCGCGAACGTACAATGCCGGATTGAAGAGACTACTTTTGTCATCATCAAAGAATTCTCCTTACAAATTGGCCAAGCACGATGTGCCGCCGCCTCATGGTCCAGGTGCAGAGGAGCAAACCCCCGCCACCGACACCTTGCGGGCAGCCACCGGCCGAATCGGTCATGATTCACTCGCCAGCGCCCCGCGCCACTCGCTAACCTGAGCGATAGAACCGCGCGTAGTCTAGTCCACGGCCGGGAACCGTGCAAGGACTTCGTGCAGGCCCATCCCGCGCGGTTTCACACCAACGTAGCCACCCGCGATTTCGGATCGAACGCATCGCGCAGGCCGTCGCCGATGAAGTTCAAAGCCAGCAGGATCAGCACCAAAACCCCGCACGGGAACACGAGCAGCCACCAGTAACCCACAAACATGTTGACCGCTTCCACGCCATCGGCTGCGAGTCGGCCCAAAGACGGCGTCGGCTGCTGCACGCCGACGCCGAGGAAGCTCAGGAAGGATTCCTG
>JBARRC010000228.1:0-10055 GCA_049644045.1 Phycisphaerae bacterium | reverse complement strand
GCACAGCATAGTCCGGCACAGCATAGTCTGTGGAACCGACTTTCCAGTCGGTCATTTCCGGGTCGAGACCACCTCAGCTTGTTGCTCATCTTGCCGGTTTCGATGGGCTGACCGTATAATCCGCAAGTCGTCTCAGGAAACAAGGATTAAACAGATCGCGGGGAACTCACCATGACCATCGCATCACCAAGTGTGGACAAAACTCGAATCGTTCGCGCACCGCGAGGCTCAACCATCTCCTGCAAGGGTTGGCAACAGGAGGCCGCCATGCGCATGTTGATGAACAACCTCGATCCCGATGTCGCGGAGAACCCCGCCGAGCTCATCGTCTACGGCGGCACCGGCAAGGCCGCTCGTAGCTGGCCCGATTTCGACCGCATCGTCGCCGCACTCAAAGAGCTGGAAAACGACGAGACCCTGCTCGTCCAGTCCGGCCGGGCCGTCGGGATCATCAAAACCCATACCGACGCGCCGCGCGTGCTGATCGCCAACTCACTACTCGTCCCGCATTGGGCGACGTGGGACGAGTTCCGCCGGCTCGAAGCGATGGGTCTCACCATGTTCGGCCAGATGACCGCCGGTAGCTGGATCTACATTGGTACGCAGGGCATCTTGCAGGGTACTTATGAGACGTTCGGTGAGGCCGCCCGCCAACACTTCGGCGGCTCGCTCAAGGGACGCCTGGTCCTCACCGGCGGGTTGGGTGGTATGGGTGGTGCCCAGCCGCTAGCCGTCACGATGAACGAGGGCGTGGCCCTATGTGTGGAAGTGGACAGGGCCCGCATCGAACGACGCATGAAAACGCAATATCTCGATCGTTGGACCGATAGCCTCGACGAATCGCTCGAATGGGTCGACGAGGCGAAGAAAAACCACCAACCGCTGTCCGTGGGCTTGCTTGGCAATACCGCAGATGTTCTACCCGAACTCGTCAAGCGCGGTGTCACGCCCGATGTACTCACCGATCAGACCTCCGCCCACGATGCCCTTAACGGCTATGTGCCCAACGGCATGAGCTTGGCTGAGGCGGTCAAGCTCCGCCAGACCGACCCCGACCGCTACGTCACCGAGTCTATGCGGGCGACGGGGGAGCATGTCCGCGCGATGCTCGAGATGCAAAGACGTGGAGCCGTCACCTTTGACTACGGCAACAACATCCGGGGGCAAGCCAAGCTCGTCGGTGTGGATAACGCCTTCGACATCGTGGGGTTCGTGCCGCTGTTTATCAGGCCGCTGTTTTGCGAAGGGCAGGGCCCTTTCCGATGGGCCGCACTCTCCGGCGATCCGAAGGACATCGCCCGCACCGATCAGGCCATTCTCGAAACCTTCCCCGAGAACGAGCATCTGTGCCGCTGGATTCGCCTGGCTAGTGAGCGCGTCCGGTTCCAGGGCCTGCCCGCGCGGATTTGCTGGCTGGGGTACGGCGAGCGGGCGAAAATGGGCCTGATCTTCAATGACTTGGTCGGTAAGGGTGAAATCTCCGCGCCCATCGTTATCGGCCGGGATCATCTCGATTGCGGCTCCGTCGCTTCGCCGAACCGCGAGACGGAGAGTATGAGGGACGGGTCCGACGCGATCGCGGATTGGCCGATCCTCAACGCCCTGGTCAACACGTGTTGCGGTGCCACTTGGGTGTCCGTCCATCACGGTGGCGGCGTGGGCATCGGCTACGCCCTCCACGCCGGCCAGGTCATTGTGGCCGACGGCACCAAGGAAGCCGCCGCCCGTTTGCAGCGCGTCCTGACCGCCGATCCAGCCACCGGCATCATCCGCCACGCCGACGCGGGCTACGAGAAGGCCGAGCGAATCGCGAAGGAGCACGGCGTGAAGATACCAGGCCAATGACCGTCCGCTCCGAACCGCGACTGTAAAGGAGCGGCCAACCTGAGCCACGGGCTTGAAGCCCGCGCGGTTAGGCGTGGCGCCAAGATCTGAACCGCGATCGTGAGGGAGCAGAGGTCGGGGTCGCAGCCCTGACCCTGAAGCAGGTATGCCAACGATCTTTCGATACAAGGGGTTTCGGTTCCATTTCTACAGCAACGAGGGACACGAGCCTCCGCATGTTCACGTTCGCCGGGCGGAAGATTCGTGTAAATTCTGGCTTTCGCCCGTGTCGCTCGCGTATAATGACGGTATGACATCGGCGGAGCTGCGCGAGTTGCAGCAGGTGGTCGTCGAGCACAGGGACGAATTCGAAGAGAAGTGGCATGAGTACTTCGGGTAGTAATCCAGCAATGATGCAAACCGCGCGGGCCGTGCGGGCCTGGGTCGACGGCGGGAAGGTCTGGATCGAACTCGACGACGGACGCGAGATCGGCTTCCCCGCATCCAAGTACCGCCGTCTGCGCGACGCCGACGAGGAGCAGTTGTCCAGAGTCCGTATCGAAGCTCGAGGCCGGGCCCTCCGCTGGGGGGAGCTCGACGAAGACCTGTCGATCGACGGCCTCCTCGCCGGGCGATGGCTGCCGTAGCTTTCCTACGAAAAAGCAGAGCGAATCGCCAAAGAACGCGGTGTGAAGATGCCAAGCGCGTGGGCGGAGCCCCCGATCCATTATGAACGACACCGAGGCAATGACGGCGTACCTCAGTTCGCTGCAACAAGCCGAATTTGTTGATTTCTATCGGAAGGTGAAGGAGACGCACGCGGCCCTTTATATCGGCGGGCGGCAACGCGAGGTTTTCACCTCGGAAATACTCGAATTCAAGCAAATGGACCCTGCCCGATGGATCAAGGCGTGCCGCCTCGCGGGCATACATTCGGAGGTGGATATGCGCGGTAACCAACCTCGCTCCGTATCTGAAAGCGTACCCCTACTATCCGAGGATGCAGTGGCCATCCTGATACTTCTCCGGCAGAAGCACCGAGAAGACCCGGCAGCGATACCGTCAATCGAGCAGATCTCCACGGTGCTGTCGTTGCCCGTCGAAGAAGTTGACGATAGTGCCACCGAACTGAAGGTCGCTGGGTATGCCAACGTGCATCCCGTATTTGGCGGGATCGAACAGACTGGAGTCCAGATTAGCGATCAAGGAAGGGTCGCCGCCAAACATCTTATGATGCGCCATGACAGAGGCGAAGTGCGGGATAATAGGAGCGAAGGAACGGAGCTGCACTCAATCGTTACAGCGGGTGGGAAGAAAACGCCAGGTGGGACATTACTTGAACTCGGGCCCGGGACGAAGCCAAGATGTGTTAAGGCCAAAGTGCGGCTCCCAGGGCAAAGCGGTTGGTCAATCTTCGATAACCTGCCCGTGGTCAACGGCATTGTCAAGCTACCAGTGAAGCTGGTCTTCTTGTGTCATGCGAGCGAGGATAAGCCAACGGTCGAGCAGGTTGCCAACAGGTTGACGAAGGAGGGCTTCCTCGCATGGGTCGACAAAGAGATTCTGCTACCGGGTGACGACTGGGAGCAGGAAATCGAACGAGCGATAGAAAGCAGCGATTATGTCCTCGTCTTTCTATCGAGGGCGAGTTGTTCAAAGAGGGGGTACGTCCAGAAGGAGATACGATACGCCCTCGAACAAAGAAATCTCCGCCCACCGCTGCAACGATACATCGTTCCAGTACTGATAGAACAGTGTGACCCGCCAAGGGAGTTCCGCAGTATCCATTGGCTTCGCTTGTGGGAAGAGAAGCCGTACGAGAAGTTGCTTCTTGCGCTGAGTTCGTAGTTCGTGGGGCGGGTCATTGACCTACCGTGTATTCACCGTCAACCGCATTGCTGGGTCCATGACCCACCCTACCAAGGGGGCGTACGATGGCAGAGAAATGGAGATTGCCGAAGGGCAAGACCTGGCGGGGGAAGTTGGAGGAGAAGCATTTGAACCACGGGAAGGTGGTACCGATTCCGCCGAAGATGCAAAAGCAGCATGGAACCGGAACGATGGTGATCCCCAAGCCGCTCGATGTGGAGGCTGTCATGCGCAGCATACGAAAGGGCCGGCTGATCACCAATATGAAGATTCGCGAGAAGTTAGCCGGGGCCGCCGGGGCCGATTCCGCCTGCCCCTTTAGCACGGGCATGTTCGTTCGCATTGTGGCGGAAGCAGCCGAGGAAGATCGCCAGGCCGGCAAGAAGCGGATCACGCCCTATTGGCGGACGATCAAGGAGGGCGGCAAGCTTTGTGAGAACTACCCCGGCGGGGCGAAAGCCCAGGCCGCGAAGCTTCGGAAAGAGGGGCTCACGATCCTTCCCGGCAAGGGCAAACAACCGCCTAAGGTCAAGGATTTCGAGAAGTATCTGATTCAAAACCGTTGAGGGGCCACGCTAGTTGGGTCATTCCCCCCGATCCGCCGACGCAGAGGATCGGCTGTGTGGCACGGGTTTTCAACCCGTGTGTGCACCGGTTGAAAGCCGGCGCCACACCCACCGGTGCCACACGATCAGGCGACCGTCGGGCCCGCAGGCGTACCGACTAAGGTGGGCTCGCTCTTACCCAGAATGTCCAACAGTACTGCCACTAACGATGGATCGAGGTCTTCGTTCTCGGCCGCCGTCGAGAGAATTTCTCTGCACTTTGAGGGGGAAAGAGCGGGGCGGTAGGATCGGGCTGTGCTGATCGCATCAAAGCAATCGGCTACCGCAACGATCCGAGGGGGCAGCGGTAACTGGTCACCCTCGAGCCTGTCGGGATAGCCTTTTCCGTTGGGTCGTTCGTGGTGCCAGCGGACGATCGGCAGAGCGTCACGAAAGGTACGCAGAGGTTGGAGAATGTGGTACCCGATGACGGGATGGCGCTTGACAAGCTCCATCTCGACCTCGCTGAGTTTCCCCGGCTTGTTGAGAATGGCGTCGGGTACGGAGACCTTGCCGATGTCGTGGACGATCCCTCCGATCTTCAGGGTGGCAAGACCGTCGGCATCCACGCCGACCCGTTTGCCGATCTCGACGGAGTACATGGATACGCGTTCGACGTGCCCGTGTGTGTAAGCGTCTCTTCCCTCGATCGCGGCGGCCAGGGAAGTGATCACCGCCGTGGAATCCTCCAGCGAGTCGGTGGCGCGTTTGATGCGGAGGGTGTTCGACAGGCGCAGCAGGATCTCCTTGGGTGAAGCGGGAAGCTGAATGCAATCGTCCGCGCGGGCTTCGTATACCTCGGCGCGACTCTCCGCGTGCTCGGGCGGCAGCATGAAGATCACGGATACAAAAGCCGTCCGAGCGCCAAACTTGATGTCTCTGCACAGCTCCGTGTACGAATCAAATGAGGCGTCGGGCACCAGAACCACCAGGTCGATGGGAGGCTCAGAGCGGAGCCGGCGGAGGACTCCCGAAGGCGTCTCGGAACGTATGCACTCCCATGAACCAGCGTTTAGAACCGTCTCCAACCGTGCCGTGCCATCGGTGTGACCGACCAGAAAGATACGCCCTGAACTCGCAGCCGCAGAGCCCACGTTAACAACTCCATCCGAAGTGTTGTGAGTCGTAAAGCACTATCGTCGCGACACCCGTACACCTTTACTGTAGAAAGCCCGTTTTTATTCAGACGCGGCAGCGGCGAAAGCTAAAACATCCCCCCAGCAAAGACGATAAACGTGTTGGGAGGCTGCTAGCCGGATGACCGTACAGTCCTGTTCAAGGAAAGGTGATTCGCGATGCCGCAAGTGACTACCGAGGCCAAGGCCGCCAGTTCTTCGGACAATCTTGAGCAGCAAATCCGAGCCCGGATTGATTCATTATCGTACCTTCCCACCACCGCAGCCGTCGCGATGAAGTTCGTCGAATTGGGGAAGAACCTCGACGCTGAACCGTCTGACTACGCCAAGGTTATCAGCGCCGACAGCTCGCTCAGCAGCAAAATACTCGCTCTGGCCAACTCTTCCTGGGCCGGGGTTCGAAACAAAGTGACGAACGTAAAAACGGCGGTGAACCTGCTGGGACTCGGGACCGTCCGCACCCTGGCCATCAGCTATTGCATGACCGGTCTGCACAACGAGCTGCGACTTTCCGCCGAGGAGTCGCACATGTTCTGGGAGTCGTCCCTGTGCAAGGCGGTGGCGGCCAAGAAGTACGCGAGCCTGTTTGACGCGAAGCTGGTCGACGAAGCCTTTGTGGGTGGATTGTTTCAGGACTTCGCAATCGCGGTCATGTATTCGACCGCGAAGGAACCGTTCCTGCAGCTACTTCAGGATCCCGTTATCAACGTCCATGGACAGTTGCAGAAGGAACGTGGATTGTTCGGGATGGACCATGCCGAGGTCGGGCGCATGCTCGCGCAGAAACTGGAGCTGCCGGACCTGTATATCGACGCCGTAGCATTTCACCACAACCACGAGAAACTGAGCGAATTCGTCGAGCAGAAGGTGATCGCGGACGCGATCTATATCGCATCTCTGTTCCCGCATATGTTGAACGTGTGGCACCGTGACGACGCGGACGCGCTGTGCGCGTTTTTGAAGGAAGATGCCTTGTCTACCGACGCGCAGGAATACTTGGCGAAGGTCCAGGAGGAGTTCAATCAGGTGTATAGCTTCTTCCACGAGGGCGGCGCACCGGACACACAACTCACCGAGCTGCTCGAGTGCGCGACGCGTGAGGTGGCAGACAACACAACCCAGCTCGTCGGCACGGTCAATGAACTCATGCGACAGGCGGCTGCTACGGGCATGGCGGTGAATGAGCTGGTCACGCAACAGAGCGTGCTCGAAGAGAAGACCACCCGTGACCAGTTGACCGGCGTGCTGAACCGGGAGGGATTCACCGTCGAGGCCAAGGAACTCCTCACCAAAGCCGCCCGCTACGGAATTGGCTTCGCCGTGGTGTACCTGGACATCGACAAATTCAAGGCGGTTAACGACAACTTCGGGCACGAGTTCGGAGACCTCGCCCTCACGACGGTCGTTTCCGAGATCACCGGAGTGGTGCCCCAACATGATTTGATTGGACGCATGGGCGGGGACGAATTCGTCGTTCTACTCAACGACTGCAGCGAGAAGGAAGCAACGCAGATCGTCAAACGCATTATCGCCAACTTGGCAGCGAAAACGGTCCGCAAGCGGAACCACTCAACTCAAATGACTCTGAGTGCGGGTTTGCTGTATGTTCGTCCCTCGAACCAGGAGCAACCGCTGGACGCCATCGTGAACGCGGCTGATAAGCTCATGTACGTGGCGAAGCGAGCCGGCGGAAACCAGGTGGAGGGGAGAACCATTCAAACCTGAAGAGGCAGAAAAACAAGGATGAAAGATGAAGGATGAAGGATGAAAACCGGGGAGTCGCTTCTATTCATCCTTCATCCTTCCGCCTTCATCCTTATTGTTCTCGGCACAGCGTCGCGCTGGCGCGGGGTACGGGCTCGCAGCTCGCTTATGACCCGTGGCTCGTGCCCCGGGCTCGGTTCAAGAACCCACCCATAGACACCATCAAGCGACTTGACGAATCCCGCACCGCTCGCTACGGTCACGCCCGGCCGGAGGGGCAAGACCGGCGTGGAACCGGGTGGAACCGTGACGTAAGAGAGAGAGCTTTTGGCCTACCACTGCATCGTTTGCACAAAGCAGGTACCCGACACGGCCCGCGTGACCGGCGAGGCCATGAAAGAGGACGGGACTCTGAACCGCGCCGCCCTCCCGGCCGTGTTCAATCCCGACGACCTCCACGCGCTTGAGACCGCCCTGAGCGTTCGAGAACGTCACGGTGGGAGCGTCACCGCTTTGACCATGGGTCCGCTCGGCGCGACCGAGGTGCTGCGGGAATGTCTGTATCGTGGTGTGGATCGCGCCGTGATCGTCAACGACCGCCGCGCCGCCGGCAGCGACACCCTGGCGACAAGCTACATCCTTTGCAAAGCTATTAGCAAAATCGGCTGCTACGACTTCGTGTTTTGCGGCCGCCAGGCGATCGACGGTGATACGGCCCAGGTCGGCCCCCAACTGGCCGAGAAGCTCGGCGTGGCGCAGATCACGTACTTCGAGCGGATCATCGAGCTTACGGATCGGACGGCGCGCGTCCGGCGCAACCTGGGCGACGGCTGGCAGATCGTCGAGGCAAGGCTGCCGCTGCTTATGACAGTCCTTGACACCGCGAACGAGCCCAGACCGCCGGCGGCGAGACGGGTGATGCGGTTCAAACGCGCGCGGACCGCGCGTGAGGTTGCTGGTGAGGTCGCCGACGCGATGTCGGACGCCACTGACCAGCAGCGGGAGGCGGAGCAGGCAGCCCGGCTCGAAGGACTCAGGATGAGCGGCTTGCTGATCGAGCAGTGGGACCTCGACGACATAAACGCGGATCTGACCTGGTGCGGGATCTCAGGTTCGCCGACGAAGGTCCACCGCATTCAGTCCATCGTCCTGACGAAGGAAGGGTACACGGACATCCCACCGACAGAGGATGGCGTTCGAAGCCTGGTCCACGAGTTGATCGTCGACCATACATTGGGATAGCGAATGATCGAACCCAATCGACAAGGCGAAGTCTGGGTCTTCGCGGAGCAGGAAGACGACGGCCTCAACGACGTATCGTTGGAGTTGTGCGGCAAGGCACGCGAGCTGGCGGATCGGCTTTCGGTGTCGATGGCGGTTGTACTGGCCGGATGGAACGTGCGCGAACTGTCCCACCCCCTGATCGCCCACGGCGCCGACAAGGTCTACTGCGTACGGGATGCGCGGCTGGAGCATTACCGCACGATGCCCTACGCACGGGTCATGTGCCAGTTAATCAGTAAGCACAAACCGCAGATCGTTCTCTACGGGGCGACGCCGCTCGGGCGGGACCTGGCGCCGCGCATCGCCTCTGAGATGCGGGCCGGGCTGACCGCCGATTGCACCGATCTTGAAATCGGCGACTACGTCGACCCGCAGACGAAAGCGGTCCATAAGAACCTGCTCCTTCAAATCCGCCCGGCCTTCGGCGGGAACATCATCGCCACGATCATCAACTACGACCGCTGGCCTCAGATGGCCACGGTCCGCGAGGGCGTCATGTGCCTGGGCGAGGGTGATCCCAAACGGAACGGCGAGATCGTCGAAGAAAAAGTCGAGATCAGTGACTTCGACATGGCCCTTAGCCTCATCGAGCAGCACCGTGAGAAGCGGAAGGTCAACCTCAAAGCCGCGCGAACCATCGTCGCCGGCGGCGCCGGGGTCGGCGGCAAGGAGGGTTTTCAGCTCATTTACGATCTGGCCGGTGCCATCGGGGGCGCAGTCGGCGCATCCCGCGCAGCCGTGGACAGCGGCTTTATAGGCAAGGAGCACCAGGTAGGGCAGACGGGCACCACGGTGCGCCCGGCGCTGTATATCGCGTGCGGGATCAGCGGGGCTGTGCAGCACCGCGCCGGGATGGAAGAGTCCGCCAGGATCATCGCCGTCAACCGGGATAAGGAAGCCCCGATTTTCTCCGTCGCGCACTTCGGCATCGTCGGCGACCTCCACAAAGTAATCCCGATGATGATCAAGGCCATCAAGGAACGGGCGTAGCGAGCATGGCAAACTTTTTCGAGGACAACGAAGACATCCAGTTCCTTTTCGAGCACCTCGATCTGCGCGAGATTGCAACCGTCCAGGAAGACGCCTTTACGCGTGAGGATGAGCCGGGACGGGAATATGCGCCGCTCGACGCCGACGATGCGATCGACAACTACCACCGCATCCTCACCATCGCAGGGGACGTGGCCGGCAACACCATCGCGCCGCGGGCCGAGAGCATCGACCGCGAGGGCAACACGCTAGATAGCGACGGGATTGTGACACTCAACAAGGGCGTGCGGGAGAACCTCAAAGTGCTCGCTCAGGCCGATCTGATGGGTTTCACGCTCCCGCGCCGCTACGGCGGGCTGAACTGCCCGAACCTGATCTACACGATGGCCATCGAGATCGTCAGCCGGGCCGACGCCTCGCTGATGAACATTTTCGGGCTACAGGGGATCGCCGAGACGATCAACGCTTTCGCGAACCAGTCGATCAAGGACGAGTACCTGCGGCGATTCGCCGACGGCGAGCTGACCGGGGCCATGGCCCTGACCGAGCCGGACGCCGGCAGCGACCTGCAAGCGGTAGCCCTCCGCGCCTGGCAGGACGACGACGATGGATGGCGCCTCACGGGCGTCAAGCGGTTCATTAC
>JBARRC010000227.1:0-4360 GCA_049644045.1 Phycisphaerae bacterium | reverse complement strand
AGGGTTGAGCCGAGCGTCCGCGTGTCGTCACTTGCCGGCTCCAGCATCGTGAGTGTCGCAGGTTCCGGGTTATCGGGTTCCGGGTCGTCCGGTGGTGGTTCATCCGGCGGCTCGTCGGTAATCGTGTACTCGGCCGGTGTGGTCTCGTCGAAATCCACCCCAAACGCAAAGGCGTCACTCGCCAGCGCCTCACCTCGTTCATCGATCCCGGATGCCTCGATCAGGCCCGCCGGCTTCGGGCTCAGGACCGTCGTTACGGTGTCCGGCAGGACCCGGACGAAGGCTAAATGGACAACCGTTTCGTCGTGGATGAAGCGCAACGTGACATCAGCTCGGTTCGCGCTTTCGTTACGTACCCGTGCAGCGACGGCGGCTTTTGGGGGCAGTGGCTGAGCCGGTTCTACGGCTCCACCGTTGATATCGGTTGTTACGTCACCGACCGATTGCTCGCTGGTTTGGCTACCCTCGCTTGAGCTTGTACCTGAGCTTGTACTTGCAGCCGATTCCGTGCCGCCCAGTTCACCAAGGGATGTGTCACCGGATCCGTCGCAGGCAGTGAGAATGACCGATCCGGCGACGGCCAGTGCTCCTAACCACTGTCTCCTGCGTCTCATCGGCGCAAACTCCCCACCTCTCTGCCCCAGAATGGTCACTTAATAGGATATTCACATGCCTTCTCCAAATCAAATGGAGAATGCGATATTGTGCAGTATTCGGGGATTCCGGTAAGACGTTCTATACTCGCAACATTCTTGCCACGCCTTTGTCGACGTAATACTTGTTTTTATCAAGCGTAACGGAAATGCCGGCGTATTCGAGGTGGTTCAGGTAGCGAAAAACGGTCCGGCGCGAGCAGCGGAGCTTTCGGCCGACCTCGGCCAGTGTAGCCCCTTTCTCCATGAGAGTGATCATTTTGAGTTGTCGACCGTAGATCGACCGTTCGCTCTGGAGTTCCTTGCAGAGCTGTTCCGCCGCACTGCGGACTGCGGCGTGCTTCTCGTATTGCTTCGACTTCAGGGCGGCCTTCAGGGCGACATGGATCGCGAAGGTTTCTGTGAAGTCGGACCGTGCGCTCAGTTGACTGGCCATGATTGTCTCCTGTCCTTCATGCTATTCGCAAGCCGATGTACACGCAGGTGCGCGTGGTCGACGCTTGAGGAATCTATCGAGATCCCATCTTGCCTGGTACTATAGCACGGTGCTTTTGGACTGACAATAGCTGTCACTACGCTTTTTTGTGTCATGAGACGGATGCTGGATTGTGCAGGCGAGACGCGGCGGATGCTTCCACATTATGAAACCGGGTGCGGCGAAGGTGTCATGCACTATCTTCACTGGGCAAAGGTGCACAGCACGGCCCGGTATGAACTGACGGGTAGCGGAGTGCCACCGGCACGTCGCGCCGATCTTGGCGGTGGCCCACCTCCAGTAAGCCTTGAAGCGGAAGGAGCTTACGGCGATCCGGAGCTTATCGAGGCCATATCCAAGCTGTACGGTATTGCCCCGGAGAGTGTCGTTCCGGTTCCCGGCGCGAGTTCGGCGAACTTCATCGCGCTGGCGACGGCGGTCGAGCACGGGGCGTGTGTCATGGTGGAGCGCCCTGCCTATGACCCGTTGCAACGGGTATCCCGTTTCCTCGGTTTGAAGATCATACCTATCGAGCGGCGCGCGTGTGTCGGGTTCGACGTCTCTCTCGACGAGATTGAGTCCGGCGTGCGGCAGCCCGTCTTTCGCCGTTGGCTGGTTCAACACGGTTTTGCGGCTTGTCTTCGATAGATAAGCGGTTACAATCAAGCCCAACGTCATGTTCCGGGAATCCGCTGGTTTGTGGAGGAGATGCGATGCCAGGCGTCATAGCGAATTTCGTAATACCATGCCGTATCTTCGGTAGCATCATCGTTGCAACGGCTGCGATCGCGGAAGTATCTGACACCGCCCTTGGTGAGGGCGAGGCGACGGCCAGCAGATCCAGGTTAATCTACAATAACACCTTGGGCAAGGAAAGGTCCGCTCGACACCATGAGGAGCGCGGGAGCGAAAAGCAAGATCAGGGCGAAGCCAGGCTGCGTATTGAGGTGGGCGCTTCCGACGGTGATTTCATCGTCTACGATGCCACGTTGCCGCCGGCCAGCCCGCGAGCCACGGCCGGGTACCTGGCCTATTGGCATGATTTCGAGACGGAGCAGATTTATGTGTACGGGCGGTTGATGTTTGAGTGGGTCGATGTAGGCCATGCCCTGCTCAACCTGGACCCGGATTTGTGGATCGACCCGGCTCCGCTCATTGAGGCAAGCCCGATGCTCGAAGACGCGGTGGCTGAGGCACAGCTTGAGGACGAGGACCCCACCCAATGGCACCCGGCCACCGACCCGCTGGTCCTCGAAATCATGGGCATTGAGCCACCACCCGATATGCCCGCCGACGCGGGGTTCAACAAGCGCGGGGACGACGGAGCTGTTCCCCATGGAGCAACGTCGCACTGCCCCCGGCCGAAAAGCTTCATCTACTGCCCCGGGGGCTGCTACGACGGCAACCCCTGCACAAAGGATTATTGCGACATGACGGGTTGCGAGTGCGTCCATGAACGCCTCCAGACAAGGGGCTTGGTCTGGGAGATAACCTTTACGGGCGACCAGCCTATGTACGAAAGTGCGGAACCGTATGATGGCGATAACGTTGGCTGGGGTGTGGGCCCAGCGCTGACCGGTGTTGACTGGCACAATCTGAGTGTGTACAACCCGGACCATCCGATCTGCTACACGCGAGGTGCGTCCGTCACGATGAACGTGGTAATATACATATTGGTTGGGAGCGAAGGAACCGCAACGCTGAGAGTCGTGGGGCCTGATGGTATGAACGGGACGGCTGATTTCCCCCTCACATGCGGGCTTCAACAGCGTACGGTCAGTATCACCGCAAGCAATTTTCCCAACGTAGTGGAGGCCTACGAGCCGATGCGGCTATACTGGTATGTGAAATCAGCCCGAGACACTGAGTACACCCGCATCGTAACTACCCCGCACAACACGTATGTGTCCTATGGAACTCCAATCGCCGGGTCACCCACGAAGGAGCGCATGAGCTTTCTCTGCAACGCAGCGATAGGACAATCGGCTCAGGTGGATGTCACCGACGGAATTCATGTAGCGCTAGATGCCGACCCGCCGAATGATCCCCCTGAGCACGATGAACCACACCTTCTGACGGACGACTGGCCGATTATGTGTCCTGACCGCCTACCTAGTGATGAGATCTATGTGGGCTATTGCGATCATCAGGCCCGGTTCATGCTGCGGGGTATGAACCTGATGGGGATTGCCGGAAGTACCTATGACACGTTCGCGTCAAGCGACACGACCGTGCACCTCCCGGAAAAGAAAGTGGAGGATGGCAAGACATGGTGGCTGAAGTTCGATTTCGACGACAATGGGGAAATTGACAACAACTTTGAGGGGTCAGTGATCGCTTTCCCGCGTTACTATACGGTCTGGCCGAGCGTCACCGCCGACTCGGAGTGCCTGTTGCTGCGCCAGATCGGCCCCGACCCGCCGGGCGCATACGGCGCAACGCAACGATGGGTGAGAACAGCACCACCTGGGGGCTTCTATGATCCCACCGTTGAGCAACTCCCGGGGGTTGAGGGTTATCCGTCGTGCCCGTAGCTCAGCGAGTATAGTCTGCGGAGTGTGAATCGTTCGTAACCGTACGAAAGGGTGTGAATCATGTGCATGACACGAATTAGCGTTTTGTCGCTCGGGTGTCTGTCTCTCTGTGCGATTGTTGCAGGGCAGGAGGAGAACTGCGTGGCCCGTGGTGGGCGCGATTCCGTGTCTCTAGAAAAGGCCCTTGACAAGTTTCTTCCACGCTACGTCTGGGGGGTCGGTGTGAGCCCCAAGATACTGGGGCGAGGGATGCCCAAGGACAAGATCCCGTCAGCTTACGTCTCAAAGATCGAAACATGGGTTAGTCGTGTCCTGCGTCCAGGAGTGAAGCCTAAAAACCCAGAAGAGATTGTGATGCTCGGGATACCCAAGCTTCACTACAACAGGGACTACATTATCGGGCACCTTGCGTGCGAGTCATGCGACGCGTCAGACAGGACCAAGGCTGTAGAGTTCCAGGCTGACGACAGGAGGTTGGACCTAACAATCCACTCAGCAAACGTGAAAGTCCCGCTTAGTGGTGTCTGGTCCGCGCCGGAGATTGTAGCAGTGGTTACGCGCTTTCTAAACATTCCGGAGGACAGGGTTCCCCGCTTCACTGTTGAGCATCATGTTGCCGAAGTGGATGCCATTAGAGTCTATTACGGCAAGCTTAATTGTGAATGGGCGGAGGGGAAATCAAGCTACAAGGACCGTAT
>JBARRC010000226.1:0-4867 GCA_049644045.1 Phycisphaerae bacterium | reverse complement strand
GGACCGCCCGAGGGACGCGACGCCGACCTCAAAGGAGTTGAGGAGACTTCGAATGCACATTGAATCCGTTCCGATCGAACGCATCAATCCCGCCGTGTACAACCCCCGTATCGACCTCCA
This sequence comes from Phycisphaerae bacterium, assembly GCA_049644045.1. GTDB lineage: Bacteria > Planctomycetota > Phycisphaerae > UBA1845 > UBA1845. The sequence goes on along the minus strand of JBARRC010000226.1, from coordinate 4,747 downwards.
GCCGGGTGACCACGGCTACGACCGGCTGCAGCAAAGCATGGACGAGTTCGGTTTCGTCGAGCCATTGGTCTGGAACCGGCGCACCGGCAACCTGATCGGCGGCCACCAGCGACTCAAGATTCTGGCGGCGCGAGGCGTCAAGCGCATCGAGGTCTCGGTGGTTGACCTGCCGCTGGAGCGCGAGCAGGCCCTCAACGTGGCCCTCAACAAGATCGGCGGGGACTGGGACGAGCGGAAGCTGGCCGATTTACTAACCGGGCTGGCGCAGATTCCCGACTTCGACGTAAGTCTGACGGGGTTCGATGCCACCGAGATGACGCAGCTGCTCGACAGGCTCGAAGCGCTCGACGACGAAGACGACTTCGACATGGCCGACGCGTTGGAGGCGGCCCAGGACCAGCCGCCGATCACCGCGCCGGGGGAACTCATCGAGTTGGGACGCCATCGCCTGCTCTGCGGCGACGCCGCCAGGTCCGAGGACGTGGAGCGCCTGCTCGATGGCGCCAAAGCAGATCTGGTGTTCACCGATCCGCCCTACAACGTCAATTACTACGGAGGCCAACGGCCCACGCCGCGCACCGCCCGACCCAAGCGCAGCCGCGCCTGGGAGCGGATCTACATGGATAATCTGGATCAGGAGGCTTACGAGGAATGGCTCGGCCGGGTCATGCAGAACATGCTGGCGACGATGGCGCCGGGGGCTGCGTTCTACATTTGGAACGGCCATCGTCAGTTCGGCCCGATGCACGCCTTGATGACCGCGGCGGGGGCGCACGTCTCGTGCGTGATCGTATGGGCCAAGGAGAGTTTTGCCATCGGGTACGGAGACTACAGTCAGCAGACCGAGTTCTGCCTGTACGGCTGGCGGTCGCAGCGCAAGAGCGCCGAGGGGAGTACCGCGCACCGCTGGTACGGTCCAACCAACGAATCCACGTTGTGGCAGATCCATCGTGATCACACTCGCGATTACCGTCACCCCACCCAGAAGCCACTGGCCCTGGCGGAGCGCGCCATACGCAACAGCAGCCGGCGCGGCGAGCGTGTGCTGGACCTGTTCTTAGGTTCGGGCAGCACGCTCGTGGCCGCCGAGCGCCTGGCACGCCGCTGCTTGGGCATGGAGATCGATCCCCGGTACTGCGACGCGATCGTGCGACGGTACTTGGCATTCGTGGGCGGCGGCCGGGTACCGGATCACCTGCTGGAGCGTTATGGCATGCCCAGTGAAAACCCTTCGGTTGACAACAAAGCAGTGGAGATGACGAGATGACCGTGGAATCCCCAGTCCCGGCGGACGAACCCGCCAACGAGGCCAAGCCGGTCCTGACCCTGATTAAGCAGATCAAGGATAACAAGATCGATCCCGCCATGCTCTCCGCCGCCGACCGTCGCCGCTGCGTGGAGGTTCTGTGGGGCGAGGGGTATACCGTGGCGGAGACCGCCCAGATCCTCAAGTGCAGCGAACGTACCATCCATCGGGATCGAGCGGAGCTTCGCGCTGCGCACGCCCTGCATGTCCATCCGCAGTTCGCGCCGCAGATGGCCGGCGAGCTGATCCGCCAGGCGGAGGGGTCGGCCGGCCGGCTGCGGCGGATCGCCCGCGAACCCGGCGCTTCGGCGATGGAGCGGAGCATGGCTGAGAACTTCGCCTTCAAAATCTTCCTCGATATGATCGGCAAGCTCCAGTCGCTGGGCTACCTGCCGCGAGTTCCGACAGGCGTGGTCACCCAGGTGGTGGGCGCTTCCGGCGACATGATCCCCACGCTCGACCACTTGGCCCACCGGATTGAGGAGCTCGACCTCGTCGATCAAGAACTCGGTGTCTGCGATCCTAAAAGCCAACAACAACGACGGATGCTGAAGGAGCTTCTCGAGCGCGGACGCACGGCCGCCGAAATCCAGCGAATGCTCGAAAAGAAGGAATGGAACTAAATGAGTGCCACCACCCCAACGCTGGCCCAGGTGCGGGCCGACATCCAGGCCCAGGCGCGGAGCCGGGCCGAACAGTCCTTACGCGCCTTCGGACGCCTGCACCTGCGGCACCACCTGGAGAAGCCCCCCAGCCGCATGCACGAGGAACTTTACCAGATGCTCGAATCGCTGACGCAGCGTCCCGGGGCTCGCCTGGCCGTCGCCGCGCCGCGCAACAGCGCCAAAAGCACGCTGGTCACGCTGCTCTACCCGCTGTGGTCCATTTGCCATCGGCGGCACCGGTTCATCGTGCTGCTCTCCGACACCGCCGACAAGGCCGCCGAATTCCTGGACCACATCAAGCACGAACTCGTTAACAACGCTCGTCTGGCCGAGGACTACCCCGAGGCCTGCGAGCGCAGCGGTCGTTATCCCCGCGCCCCGCGCTGGCGGGCCAACGAGATCATCACCGCCAACGACGTCAAGGTGGCCGCCCAGGGTGTCAGCCAGAACATCCGCGGCCGCCGTCACGTCGAGACCCGGCCGGACCTGATCATCGTCGACGAGGCGGAGACCCGCGAGAACACCCAGAGCGCCGAAGCCCGGGCCAAGCTGGACGAGTGGTTCAACAAGTCGGTTCTCAAGGCCGGTTCCAAGGAGACGCGGGTGCTGGTGGTCGGCACGATCCAGCATTACGACTCCCTGCTGGCCAGGCTTACCAATCGGGTCAAGAGTCCCTTGTGGGAGAGTAAGGTCTATCGTTCGGTCGAGCGCTGGTCGACGCGTCCGGAGCTCTGGGGAACCTGGTCTGCCCTCCTGCACCGCCGTGAGGAGTTGGATGGCGACACCGGCGCCGAGGCGGCTCATAAATACTTCGAGGCGAACCGGGAGGCCATGCTGGAGGATACCGAGGTGCTGTGGCCGGAGAACGAGGACTATTACGCCCTGATGCTCATGCGCGAGTCCGAAGGCCCGGCGAGCTTCGATTCCGAGAAGCAGAACGAGCCGGTCAACCCCGCCGATTGTCTGTTCCTGGAGGAGGAGTTCCATTACTGGGACGACCGCTGGGAGAGTTCCGCGGAGCTCATCGCCGCGGTAGGGAAAAACGCCTGCTGGGTCGGGGCGTGCGATCCGAGCCTCGGCAAATCGGGGAAACACGCCGACGATTCAGCGATCATCACCCTGCTGCGCGATTCCTCGACCGGGACATTGTACGTGGTCGACGCCGACATCCTGCGTCGCAAACCCGACCTGATCATTGAAAGCGTGCTCACCTACCAGCGCCTGCGGCGGTACACGAATTTCGCCTTCGAGAGCAACCAGTTCCAGTCGCTCCTGGCGGACGAGCTGACCCGGCGATCCAACGCCGAGGGACTCTATTTGCCGGTCGAGCCGGTTGTGCACTCCAGCGACAAGCTGGCGCGGATTCAGAGTCTTCAGCCACTGGTGCGGTCCGGGACGCTGCAGTTCTCGCGGAGGCACGCCCTGCTGCTGGAGCAGATGAGGCTGTTTCCGAAGGCGGCGCACGACGACGGACCCGATGCCCTGGAGATGGCCGTCGCCGCGGCGCGAAGCCTGGCCTGCGATAAGGTCGAGGTCATATTGGGGCCACCCCTCCGGTCGGCAGGATTGCGCGCGTTGTATGGGTCAGAGGGGCGGCGTTCCCTGTAATGGAGTTCGTTGGAGGTCGCGCGCCGGCGAGAACGTACTCGATCTTCTCGGTGGCAGCGGCTCGACACTGATCGCGGCTGAGTAGACCGGACGTCGCGCGTTCCTCACGGAGCTTGATCAGCTCTATTGTGACGTGATCGTGCAGCGATGGGAGAACTTCGTGGGAAGGAAGGCGGCGCGAGAATCGCCATGGCGGGAATACGTTGCCGGCACAGACCCCATATGAGTTGCGAATTTGCTGGACTATCGAGCTCGGCGCCGCTACCCTGGACGCGTATGAATTGCCCTAGAAACGCTCCGTGTTGGTGTGGCTCCGGACTGAAGTACAAGTACTGCCACTTGGGTCGCGAACGACAGGATCGGCCCACTATTTCTGAATCTATAGAGGAGTTTCAAAAGATACAGAATCGCCGCGTTTGCTTGCATCCGCATGCATCACAAGAAACCTGTGGACCCCGAATCGTTCAGGCTCACACAGTTCAAGAGGCGATCCTTCGGACGATCGCTGAGGATGGACATGTGCTTGGCTTTGCCTTGAATTTCGGAGCCTCCATCAGTTCGCAAGGTTTTCCTCACCCGCGCCGGATTGGCATTCAGAAGGCTTCGACCTTCACGGGCTTTTGCGAGAAGCATGATTCCGTTCTTTTCGCTGAAATCGAAAACCGTCCGATCAAAGCTTCAGCAAGACATGCGTGTTTGCTCGCCTATCGAGCACTGTGCCGCGAGCTTTTTGCAAAAGAGGGAGGAGTGCTCCTCGGGCCGCATTTTCAGGGACTTGATCGTGGTCTCCCAATACGGGGGCAGATTGCGCTTCAGGCTGAGCTTGCCGACCTTCAAACTGGCCTTGCCGCTGGGACTCGAGACATCCGCAGTCGGAAGTTCTTCTATGATCAGGCTCTCACTAATTCCGACTACAGCGCCGTTAGATACTGCGTCATCTGGTTCGAGCAACCGCCCGACATCATGTGTTCCAGCGGGAAGAGCCCGACACTAGATTTTGCAGGAAGATCCCTTCAAGACCTCGCTGATTTGAGCAAGCCCGCCGAGGGGTTGACAGTCTCGCTGTTGGCATCCGATGATCGAGGGTGCGCGTATCTCTCATGGCTCGCTGGGGAGGAGAAATCGTGCTTCGCGTTTGTGAGGTCGCTACTCGAGCTCGGGCCCGATC
>JBARRC010000225.1:0-2863 GCA_049644045.1 Phycisphaerae bacterium | reverse complement strand
GACTTCGGCGTGCCCACGATATACTGGCCGCCACGATCGCGGAGGAACTGCAGGTTCTGATCGCTGACCATCCCGCGGTCCAGCACCCAGATCCGTCGCGCCTTGCCATGCTTGCTCTCCATGGCTTCGATGATTTCCTGGAGGGTTTTGGAATCGTGCCGGTTACCCTCGAAAACCTCGTACCCGACGGGTAACCCCTCACGGGTGACCACCAGGCCGATGCACACCTGCTTGCAATCGAAACGCTTATCCCGTGAGTAACCCCGCTTGGCCTGAGGATTGGCCTTCGCTTCGCCTTCAAAGTACGTGGAGGTCACGTCGTACAGAAGAAGCTCATATTGCGCGTCGAACAAGGTCGTGAACCGCTCCTTGAGGTGCTTCTCGATGGCCTCCTTCTGTTTCAAGAGGTGGTCATGAGCGCGATAGAGCCGGTCCTTGTTCACCAGCCGATCCGGCACACCCAAGAGATCATCCAGGGCCGTACGCTCGTACCACGTGTCTGCGATGTGCCATTCGCTCGACGGCTCGCAGAAACGCGCCAAGGTCAGAATCGCCGCCACCACCGACCATGGGAGGCCTTCACGATTTTGGGGGATGCACCGCTCAAGCAACTTGTCGAGCTTCAGGGCACGCCACAGAGTCAGCCCGAGGTACACCGCACCGAAGTCGCGCGTACGTTCCACATACGCACCCCGCACGCGGACCTCGATCTTCTCGGGAACCGGCTCCAGCGATTCCGCAGTGTCGAACAACGGCAGACAGGGCGCCGGACGGTGGCTCACAATCCGTGCAACATGCGCCCATCCAGCCTTCTGTGAGGGTTGCAGTTCGCCCAGATAGGCCACCACCTGATGACGCGGCCCCCGGGCTGTCCTGACAGACTTGACCAGTGCCCAGTACGTATGCCGCTTTCCACTTGCGGCTACACGAATCCGTTTGAGAAACATCCGCGCGACCTCCTGTCGAGGAGAAGGATCGCGCCATGCATTGGCTATTTCAAGAGGGCAATGTTTTGACTACATCGAGATTCGGGCAACTTCGACAAGCCCAACCCCATTCAAGAGCCCGCCACCGCCCATCGACGCCGCGAAAAAAAATCAGATTCCGCGCAGCTGCTCAACTTGGGTTAGCTCGGCTGGGGGACGGCTCCGTCGCCGAGGTCGGTGTGAGGTTTAGGGTCGGCGGATACAGGGCGCGCCACACCGACGTTGCCTTCGGAAACCGCACTGTCGAGGAGGTCGGACACGCCGGGGCGATCGAGGGATTCCCCGCGGATCAGGGCATTGACCTCCTCGCCCGTCAGCGTCTCGAACTTCAACAAGGCCTGAGCGATTGCTTCAATCTTGTCGCGGTTCTCGATGACGATTCGTTTCGCCGCGTTGTGGGCCGCATCGAGAATGCACTTGATTTCGTTGTCGATGATCTCTGCCGTCTTGTCGGAGTAATCACGTCCGCCCAGGTCCAATATGCCAGCTCTTGCCTCGTCGTCACCGTAGTAAACGAAGCCCGCCTTCTCCCCCATGCCCCACTCGCGGACCATGTGGCGGGCCACTTCGGTCGCCTGCCGGATGTCCGAGGCCGCCCCACTGCTGATCTCATCAAAGAACACTTCCTCCGCAACGCGTCCGCCGAACATCACGCGCATGGTCGCCAGCAAATAGCTCTTGGTGTAGACCATGCGGTCGCGCTCGGGGAGGGAGAAGGTCGCACCACCGGCGGGGCCGCGCGGGATGATGCTGACCTTGTGCAGCGGATCAGCCTCCTTCTCCAGCGCCTGGATCAGCGCGTGACCGCCTTCGTGATAGGCCGTGATCTTCCGGTCGCGTTCGTCGATGACCGCGCTCTTCTTGGCTCGCCCCCAGCGGATCTTGTCGCGGGCTTCTTCGAGGTCGTCCTGCTCGACGAACTCCTTGCTGTTCATCGTTGCGACGAGGGCGGCCTCGTTGACCAGCGCAGCCAGCTCGGCACCGCTGAACATCGGTGTGCCGCGGGCGACCCGGCGGATGTCGACGGTCGGACCAAGCTTGATCTTGCGCATGTGCACCTTCAGGATTTCGTAGCGACCCTGGAGGTCCGGCAATGCGACGTAGACCTGTCGGTCGAAACGCCCCGGACGGATCAAGGCCGGGTCGAGCACGTCGCCCCGGTTCGTCGCGGCGATTACGATCACCTGGGTGCTGGTGTCGAAGCCGTCCATCTCGACGAGGATGGCATTGAGTGTCTGCTCGCGTTCGTCGTGCCCACCCCCGGCGAAGTTCGCGCCGCGCCGGCGCCCCACCGCATCGATCTCATCAAGGAAGATAATACAAGGCGAGTTCTCTTTGGCCTGTTTGAACAGGTCGCGCACGCGCGAAGCGCCCACGCCGACGAACATCTCCACGAAGTCGGAGCCGCTGATAGAGAAGAACGGAACGTCAGCCTCGCCTGCGATTGCCTTTGCGAGCAAGGTCTTTCCGCAGCCCGGCGCCCCTACGAGCAGAATCCCATGTGGGATTCTGCCCCCGAGACGCTGGAACTTCTTGGGCGACTTGAGGAACTCGATGATCTCGTGAACCTCTTCCTTGGCCTCCTCGATGCCGGCCACGTCGGCAAACGTGATGTTGGTGTGCTCTTTCTGGGTGACCCGATGGCGGGACCGGCCGAAGTTGCCAAGCATACCCCCTCCACCGCCGGCGCCGCGGATCTGGCGGAATATCACGAACCAGATGAACGCGAAGATCAGAATCCACGGAAGCATGCTCAGAAGCACCAGCATGAACTGATTCGGCTTCTCCGAACTGATCTCGGCATCCGGCAATTCCGTCACAAGCCGTTGCACGAACGCGCCGTCGATCGCCTCGCGCGGAAAGGTCACCGTAAACTG
>JBARRC010000224.1:0-10874 GCA_049644045.1 Phycisphaerae bacterium | reverse complement strand
CAGCTACGAACGGTTACCCGAATCGTTCCCGGTCCATCGCCACCCCAGCGCTGATTCGAACCCGCGTTGCCGCAGCCCAACTCTACGCAAGTAGCGTGCCGAACAGGATTGGCTGCGTCCCCTTTTTTGGAGTTGATGCTATGGCTGGTGAAGGTGGTTGGTATTACGTCAAGGATGGCCAGACGATGGGGCCGATGTCGCGCGAGGAGATGATCGTGGGGCTTCCATCAGCGGGCGGGCCGCAGACGCTTGTTTGGGGGCCTGGGGTTCCCGAGTGGACGGAGGCCGGACATGTTGTATCACTCGGCACCGGGACCACGCGTCCGGTTGCACCGCCGCGGCCGCCCAAGGCTCGCCGAGCGGACGAGATCGACTACGAGCTGTTCGGCGACGACATGCAGTTCGTCGAAGTGACGCTCGACCCCGGCGAGGTAGTGGTGGCTGAGGCCGGGGCCATGATGTACATGTCCGACGGCATAGAGATGCAGACCGTCTTCGGCGATCCGAGCAAGCAGCAGGGCTTCTTGGGCAAGCTCTTCGACGCCGGCAAACGCATGGTGACGGGCGAGTCGCTGTTTCTCACGACGTTCGGAGCCGCAGGCAGCCAGCGCGAGCAAGCGGCCTTTGCCGCGCCGTATCCCGGCAAGATCATCCCGATGCACCTGGACGAACTCGGCGGTGAGCTGATCTGCCAGAAGGATGCGTTCCTCTGTGCCGCGCGGGGTGTGCAGATCGGCATCGCGTTTCAAAAGAAGATCCTGGCCGGTCTGTTCGGCGGGGAGGGCTTCATTCTGCAGCGGCTGACCGGTGACGGTATCGCCTTCGTCCACGCGGGCGGAACGATCCATCGGCGTGATCTGGCGGTCGGTGAGACGTTGCGGCTTGACACCGGCTGTCTGGTCGCGTTGCAGCCGTCGGTTGACTATGACATCCAGATGACCGGCGGTGTCAAGAACGCGATCTTCGGCGGCGAGGGTCTGTTCCTCGCAACGCTGAAAGGCCCGGGGACGGTATGGCTACAATCACTACCATTCACACGTCTGGCTGGGCGCATCCTGGCCAACGTCGGCCCGAAGGGTAAGGGCGAAGGCTCCGTCCTCGGCGGGTTCTCAACCATCTTCGAAAGCCGGCATTGACGAATAGCGATTGGGTGGCATGGCCAAGCGCAGCGCCGCCATGCGCCGGGGATGCCTCTTGGCGGTGCTGAACATGCCGGCGCCCGTCTTCGACGGGCTTGTCCACCCACCCGGAGAGGACCGAGAAGGGATTCTCGGTCCAGCGACCTGCATGGCCGCGCCCGGCTGCGCCGGGACTTAGCCATGGCACCCGATATGGGATGCACCCGACTTATTCCCCTCTCTCTATCCCGCAGATGAACGTCGGGTCTTCGATACGCCTCCGCGCAGTACACGGCTCGTCGGGGCAGTTGGTTTGCTCGACGATGAACCGCTGTTCCATCCGCAACTCGTCTATCATGTGGCCGTCAAGCATCAACTCGACGAAGATCGCGCGTCCGGTTTCCGGCAGCTCATCTCTGGTGACATGCCCGTAGCCGAGCATGTGGCCAATCTCGTGCGCCGCGACGTTTGCGAACACCAGGACCCATTCATCGAATGTGAACAGGCGGCCAAGCCGACGGATCTGCTCACCGAAGAGCACAGCCGCATTGTCGTGCTGCCTGTTACAAGGGTCGTATTCACCTTCACCGATCTGGTTGTCCCCGTTGGGAGAGAGCATCTGAGTGAAATAGACGGTGTTCCCGCCGACATCCTCCGCGTCGGCGGCATGGTGGACCACGATGCCGGGTGCCGGCGAGTCGCAATAGATGCGGATGATTTGCAGCCGGACAAGCTCCTTGAATAACTCCGCATCATCGGCCAGCGTCCCACCCTCGGCGGTCTCGAAGACTGATAAATCCAAGGGCTCGAATTCCTCGTGAGGATATAGTGGTATCCATCCGCCGCGCCAATCGAGCACGATCAGATCGGTTGCGACGCGGGCCACACCGCTGTCGCCACCGCACTCGGTCACATAAAGGGGACGAGACGCGGAATCGTCGCTACCCTTGCCAAATGCATTGCCGCAGCCGGCTGCAGCCACAGCACCCGACAATGACAGGCCGATAATAGCCGCCGCGCGAACCCCAAGATAGTGTCGATATGCTGTCAGCTTCCTACCCCCCCCTCTGGAGGCGATGCCCCCCAGCCGGCCAAGCATCAAAGCCGGCAGACTTCGCCTACCAAGTTATTCGCAGGCCGCCCGGCAAAGTCAACCCTTCACCGCACGTTGAAATATTCGGCCTGGGGGTGGTGGACGACCAGCGCGGTGGTGCTCTGTTCCGGTTCGAGTTGGAACTGTTCGGTCAACGCCACGCCGATCCGCTCGGGATTGAGCAGAGGCCAGAGCTTCACCTGATCCTCGAGCCGCGGACAGGCCGGATAACCAAAGCTATAGCGCGACCCCTGATAGTGCTGCTTGAAGATATCCTGCTTGTCACGGGCGTCGTTACCGGAAATACCCCATTCGACGCGGATCTGCTTGTGGATGTATTCGGCCAGCGCCTCGGCCATTTCGACACCCAGACCGTGCAGGTGAAGATAGTCCCGGTAGCGGTCTTCCTGCAACCAGAGCCGTGCCACCTCACTGACCTCGCGACCAACGGTCACGATCATGAAGGCGGCCACATCGTAAACGCCGCTCGAAACCGGCTTAAAGAAGTCGCTCAGGCACCAGTACGGCGGCTTGCCCTGCCGCGGGAAGTCGAACCGGGCCATCTCGTGGTCGCGATCATCGGGGTCGTAAACGATCAACGTATCGCCGTCGGATTGAGCGGGCCAGAAGCCGTAGATGGCCTGAGGCTGTAGGACGTTCACGTGCTCGCAGCGCTCCAGCAAGTTGCGCAAGATGGGACGAATCTCTGCATCGATGTACTGTTTGTATTCTTCCGGGCTGCGGCGATTCTTGCGATACCCCCACTGCACCTGGAAGAGCATGTTCTCGTTGAGATATGCCAGGGCGGCGCGGATTTCAACACGTTGCACGACGCGCGGGCCCCAAAACGGCGGCTCGGGCACCGGTTCATCCCGCGAAATGTCCGACTGGGGCGGGACATAGTCATGTCGCTCGGAAGCCTGTTCGTGAATGTCGACCGGGATCAGCGTCGGAGCGCTGTCATCGCCGCCGGCGTGGATTCCGGAGGCGGAGGCCCGCGCGGCAACCGGTTCCCGTTGGCTAACCTCATCCGACATGATTGTCTCCATCAATCGCAGTCCTGCGAAGGCGTCCTTCGCATAAAACAGCGGACCGGCGTAATGCGGGCGAAAGTCCTGCTCGACGCATTTGCGCGTCAACGCCGCGCCTCCGAGGATGACGGGGACATTGATCCCACATTCGCTCAGAACCGCCAGGTTCTCCCGCATGACCACCGTCGATTTGACCAGCAACCCCGACATCCCGATGGCATCGGCCTCGTGCTTCTCGCAGGCGGAGATCATGCTGTTGATCGATTGCCTGGTGCCGAGGTTGTGCACTTTGTAGCCGTTGTTTGTCAGGATGATATCGACAAGGTTCTTCCCGATGTCGTGTACGTCGCCCTTCACCGTCGCCAGCACGATCGTGCCCCTGCCGCCGCTTTCGAGTTTCTCCAAGTGCGGCTCCAGATAGCGGACGGCCGCCTTCATCGTCTCGGCCGACTGCAGCACGAACGGAAGCTGCATCTGCCCCGCGGCAAAGAGATCACCCACCGTCTTCATTCCGTCGAGCAGATGATCGTTGATGATCTCCAGGGGCGGGTAGGTAAGCATGGCCTCGTCGAGGTCGACGTCGAGACCTGTCCGGTCACCGTTGATGATCCGCGCTTTCAGGCGCTCCTCGACACGCTTGGGGTGCTTCTCCTCCGTAGTCATCGGTGCGTGGACATCTTTGAAGGCCTTCAAGAACGCCTGAAGTGGGTCGTAATCGTCGCGGCGCCGATCGAAGATCAGGTCTTCCGCCAGTCGACGGTGCGTTTCGTCGATCTTGAACAGCGGCAAAATGCCGCTGGCATGCAGAATCGCTGCATCGAGGCCTTTCTCTCGCGCGCGGTGCAGGAAGACACTGTTGAGCACGCGGCGGGCCGGTGGCGTGAGCCCGAAGCTGATGTTGCTCACCCCGAGCAGCGTGTGTACGCCCGGACACTCATCCTTGATCCGGCTTAACGCTTCGAGCGTTTCCAGACCCAGTCGGCGATCGTCTTCGTTCCCCGTGCAGATGGTGAAGGTCAACGGGTCGAAGATCAGATCGCCGGGGCGGATACCGTGGCGGTTCGTCGCGAGATCGTAGATCCGCCTGGCAACCTCGACCTTATGGTCGCACGTTTTGGCCATCCCCTCTTCGTCGATTGTCAGCGCGATGACAGCGGCGCCGTGACGTTTGGCCAGGTGGCATACCTTGTCCAGCCGCTCCTCGCCGTCCTCGAGATTGATCGAGTTGATGATGCACTTGCCGCCGGCGAGCTTCAGCGCGGCTTCGATGACCGGAACTTCGGTGCTGTCGATGACCAGCGGCACGGTCACGTCGGTGACGTATCGCTTCAACAGTTTCGTCATATCCTGTGCTTCATCGCGCCCGACGTAAGCTGTGCACACATCCAACAGGTGGCTGCCATGGACGACCTGCTCGCGGGCCATCTGCACCATGGCATCGACATCGCCGCCTGCGAGCAGTTCGCGAAACTTCTTCGATCCGTTGGCGTTGGTCCGCTCGCCGACGGCGAGGACGGCGTTTTCCTGTCGGATCGGGACGGCTTGATAGAGGCTGCTGACCGACGGCTCCGATCGGACGCGACGAGACTTCGATCGCCTGCCCGATACGGCGTCGACCACACACGCCATGTGCTCCGGCGTCGTGCCGCAGCATCCGCCGACGATGTTGACGCCGTCAACCTCGACAAACTCGACAAGCCACTTCGCAAGCTCATCGGGTGTCAACGGGTAATACGGTTCGCCGTCGACAAGCTGTGGGAGACCCGCATTCGGCTGGACGATGAGCAGCCGCTCGCAGCGTGCGCTTAAGTAGCGAACGTGCTCGCTCATTTCCTGCGGACCGGTCGCACAATTAAGACCGATGCCGGCCACCTGATCGTAGGCTTCCAGTGCCACGACGGCCGCAGAGATATCGGTGCCCACAAGCATCGTGCCCGTTGTTTCGATGGTGACCGTGCAGAGAATCGGGACCCGTCGCTGTTTCTCGATCATGGCGTCGGTGGCCGCCACGATCGCCGCCTTCGCTTGCAGGATATCCTGACAGGTTTCAATGACGAGGCCGTCCACGCCGCCGTCCAACAGGCCGCGCGTTTGCTCGCAGTAGCTGTCAACAAGCTCATCCCAGGTCGTCTGCGACAGGGAGGGTAGTTTCGTGCCCGGGCCGATCGACCCGATCACGAATCGTGGATGGGATGCCTTCTCCAAATCGGCGCAGGCCTCCCGGGCGACTTCGGCAGCGCGTTTGTTGATCTCGTAGGTCTGGTCAGTTAGACCGAACTCCCGGAAGACGAGCTTGTTTGCACCAAAGGTGTTCGTTTCGACGGCATCGCAACCGACGGCCAGAAACGATCGGTGAATGTCACGAATGACATCGGGCCGCGTCAGGACCAGAATCTCGGTGCAGTTCTCGAGGTTGTTGAAGTCGGACAGGGACAGCTCGCGACGGTGCACGTTCGTGCCCATCGCCCCGTCGAAAACGAGCACGCGTTCCTTGGCAACGTCCAGCAGATCAGGCTGTCTCATGGCAATGTATCGGCAAGCGGCCCGGTCTCATGCTGGTTGGGCGGCAATGACACTCACGGGGATTCTGACACTGCCGTAACCGGCGCCGGTTCAAGATGTTACTGGACTCATTCACCCGACGAAGTCGATCTCACCCACGTCGGGCACGAGGCCGGCTTCGTGACCATGACGCAGCAGCTCGCGAACAGCGCGCCGACCCACGTCACCGTAGTCGATCGTCCACTGGTTGACGTACATGCCGACGAACGTATCGGCAAGGTCCCGCCCCATGTCGCGAGCGTACCGGAGCGCATGCTCAACGGCTTCGTCGCGGTGTTCGAGGCTGTACTTGATGCTGCGCTTGAGGATGGCTGTGACTTCGTTCATCGCTTCCCGCCCCAGCGAACGCCGGATGCAGTTGCCCCCCAGCGGCAGCGGCCCATTGGTCATCTGCTTCCACCACTCGCCCAGGTCCACGACCTTGTGCAGGTTCTGATGGTGATACGTGAGCTGTCCCTCGTGAATGACCAGTCCGGCGTCGGCCTTGCCGTTGGCCACGTAACGGAGAATCTGATCGAACACGACCACGGTGTGTTTGAATGTGCCCGGGCCCAGCAGGAGGTTCAAGACCAGAAATGCCGTTGTCTTTTCGCCTGGTACCGCGATCGTCTTGCCGCGAAGTGCGTCGATGTCCATCGGCTCACGCGTCACGACCACGGGGCCGTATCCGTTGCCCATGCTGGAGCCGCAGTTGGTCAAAGCGTACTTGTCTGTCACATAGGGATAGGCATGGATGCTGATCGCGGTGATATCCAGCTCGCCTCTAAGGGCTCGCTCATTCAGCGTCTGGATGTCTTGGAGAACGTGCTCGAAGTGCCAGCCGAGCGTGTCGATCCTTTCCCTGGCGAGCGCGTAGAACATGAAGGCGTCGTCGGGATCGGGACTGTGTCCGAGGGTCAGGAGCTTCGATGTCGTCATATCACGTGTATCGCCCAATCTGTCCCCCACCCTTCGCGTACTACTCATTTCGTATAACTTGGTAGTTATTAGTATTTATCGCCGTGCCGTGCAACCTTCGCTGCAGCCGGCCGCCGGCTCATACGCCACCGACCACGGCTCACCCTCGGGCCTCCAGGTGTTTCGATCGCGGATCACGCGGCGGTAGAGCGTGTCGCGTTCGACCGGCTCACAACCCGCTTCGACGATCAGCCGCCGGAGCTTGTCGACGGTCAGCTCCTGGCGGGTGCCCCCGTCGCCCTCGCGTTTGGTGATGTCGTAGTAGACCACCGTGCCGTCGATGTCATCGACGCCCCAGTTGAGCGAGACCTGGGCCAGCTTCGGCGTCTGCATGATCCAAAAAGCCTTGATGTGCGGGATGTTCGGGCACATCAGCCGGCTCAGCGCCAACGTCTTGAGATCCTCGAGGCCGCTGGGTCCCGGAAGGTGCGACAGCGCGCTGCCCTCGGGGATAAACGACAGTGGTATGACACAGTTGAAGTGGGCCTTGCGCCGGCGCAGGCTCTCCTCCTGGTGTTCGCGCAGTTTGATCAGATGTTTGATGCGCTCCGCCGGCGTTTCGACGTGGCCGTACAGCATGGTCGCGTTGGTAAAGATGCCCAGTTCGTGGGCGGCCTCGTGGACCTCGAACCACTCGGCCTCGCCCACCTTGGCGCTGAATGCCTCGTCGTGGACGCGTTCGTCGAAGATCTCCGCCCCACCGCCGGGTAGGCTCCCCAAACCGGCCTCGCGCAAACGCGTGAGCACCTCCTGGATCGAAAGCCGCGGCCTGGCGATACGCGTGAAATGGATGATCTCGATTGCGGTAAAGGCTTTGATGTGAATGTGTGGGCAGGCCTCGCGGATCGCGCTGCACATGCCGGTATAATACGAAAACGGCAGCCTGGGATGCAGTCCCCCGACGATGTGCACCTCGGTCGCACCCCGGGCGTAGGTCGCTTTGGCTCGCGAGACGATCTCGTCGATCGTCAGCTCGTACCCGCCGTCTTCACTGACCCGGTTGCCGGGGTCTTCGTGCTCCGGACGTCCGCGCGGGCTCAAGCCCGCGGCTCGCGGGGTGGTGGGACGTCCGCGCGGGCTCAAGTCCGCGGCTCGCGATGATTCACCCTTTGAATAGGATCGATAGAACGAGCAGAACTTGCACCGCAGGACGCAGTAGTTCGTGTAGTTTATGTGAAGATTAATGTTGTAAAAGACGCGGCGACCGTGCAAACGCTCGCGGAGGTTGCTGGCCAGCTCCCCAAGCGTGTGGATGTCGTTCGACGCGTAGAGCCGCACACCGTCGTCGAACGTCAGCACCCCACCTGCGTCAAGCCTGGCCCGGATGTCGTCAAAACCTTGTCCTGTGGTCGCGATTACTAAGCTCCCTTTGCTCCCGATCTTGACGGCGTCCGCCCGGCGCTATTTCCGCCCTTGGAGTGTTCCGAGGACGTTTGATACCAGCCCGGCCCATTGTTGCAGCGTGTGGTCGTCGGGCAGGGCGATTCGCAACTCCGGGCGGCCGGTGGCTGAGTCCGCCTCGATGCGTGGGCGAAATCCTTGGCCACGCTGGGTGCCACGGGCAGCTTGTCTGCCCGTGTGTTCCCCTTCCGATGCTGCCGATGCACTGGCGGACAAACCGTCAGTGGCACCGCAGGGCTCAGCCAGGGTCCGGCCCAAGTTCTGTAGAAACTCCGCGCCTTTCGTCAGGAGTTGCCCGAGGGCTTGCACGTCCAACGCAGCCGGTATGCCTGCTCCCGGCGACTCACCGTCGGCGGAAGACCTTCCGTCGGTCGGAGCGGGTGTCGTCGTTGCCCGGTCAGCCTCCTCTTTCTCCGAGGGGGTCGGCGAAATATGTGGAATGGATGTTGCGACCTTGTCGACCGTCTTTATGAAGCGGTTCAAGGCACTGTCACCCATGAGGACCTTGTCGGTGGCACCATCAAGGACGCCGGCGAACATGGACCTCTTGAACTTCAGGAGCGAGAGCATGCCGTGCTCGATGGTGCCTTCAGACACGAAGTTCACGACCCGGACCGGCCGCTTCTGCCCCAGCCGATGAACCCGCCCGATCCGCTGTTCGAGCACGGCCGGGTTCCACGGCAGGTCCATGTTGATGACGGTCGAAGCAGTCTGCAGATTCAGGCCGACGCCGCCCGCGTCTGTGGAAAGGAACACACGGCAATCCTTGTCCTCACGCAGCGCCCGGGTGAGATGCTTCCGTTCCCGACTGGGTACGCCCCCGTGCAAGTGGACGTGTCCCCAACGTCGGATCTCCAGCATGTCCGCAACCAGTTCGTTCATTCTCAGCCATTGGCTGAAGATGACGACCTTGGAACCGGACTCCTCGAAGATCTCACCCAGCAGTGTGGCCAGCTCATCCACTTTGGTATGGTGTTTGGTTTCATGGTCGATGAGGTATGTGCTGTCGCAAGCCATCCGCATGTACTGGAGGGCGATGCGCAGTCGAAGTTGATCCGCCTCGCTGAGGAACTTGTACCTTCGCCACTTGGCCACGATTCGGGCGACGATCTCCCGATTCTCCTCGTGCGGCACCCACTGCTGTTTGGTCATGGGCACAAAGAAGTTTTTATCCATCCGCGGCGGCAGTTGGTCGAGCACTTCCTTCTTCGTGCGGCGGATCAGGATCGGTTCGAGGGTCTTGTGGATTCGGTTAAGATCGCGGTAACCGATGACCTTGGTCGAGTCCTCCTCCTGTATTTCGTGGGCGGCTTTGAATGCGAACAGCGGCCCCAGGCGATACCGATCGATGAATTCGACAATCGAGTGCAACTCCTCCAGCCGGTTCTCCAAGGGCGTACCGGTCAGCACAAGGGAATAGGGAGACTCGATCCTCTTCACCGACTTGGCTGTACGCGTCTGCCAGTTCTTGATTCGTTGAGCTTCATCCAGGATGACCAGTTCAGGAGACCACTCGCGGATGGCCGCAAGATCACGATGCACGACATCGTAGTTGACGATTTTGAAGAAGCCTCCGTCTTGTTCATAGAGAGCTTTGCGCTGATGGGTCAAGCCCTCAATGATAACCGCCGGTCTTGACGCGAACTGAGCGATCTCCTGGTGCCACTGGCTTTTCAACGAGGCGGGGCAGACGATCAGCACGCGTTCGAGACCATACTCGCACGCCAGGATTTCTGCTGCCGCAATGGCCTCGATCGTCTTTCCCAGGCCCATCTCGTCGGCGATGATCGCTCGCCCCGCCTGTGCCGCAAACAGGGTCCCTTCCCGCTGGTAAGGATAAAGCGGAACCTTCAACAGACGATTCCAGGGGGCGCCGTTGCCTTTACCGCCGTAGCGTTTTTGCAGTCGCGTGCGTCGCGATTGACCGTCTCGCACTTCCGCAGCCAGGGCCATCGTGTCGTCATAGATCCGCAGATCGTGGTCCAATTGCACCGCCTCGCGGAGGAAGCGATCGAACCGCGCGAACCCGATCGGTTTGAGAGAGCCGTCGACGTTGAAGTATTGATTGGCCAGCATTTGCAGACGCGGAAGGCAGTCCGCGCCGGGCGAGAATATGATGGTACGCTGCGTGCCATATCGGACGTACACTTCGGCAAACGGCGGGATGTGTCCTTTCCGAAGGGCTGTGGCGTGCCGACGGCGAAGCCGGCGCAACGTAGCCTCGATGTGCTTGCACGTACCCAGCGTGTTCACCGCGTAGTCCGGACACGAGCAGAAGTTCACGCCCGGTTCGTCGCCGCGGATGACGACGCGGTAGGTTCGCCTGGTGACCGGGTTGGTGACGGCAAACTCGGAAAACACCGGATCGCGTCCAAGGTTCCGGATTCTCATCGTCTGCTCGCGACCGGACTGTCGTCGCAGCTCGAGCTGCCACTCGCCGAGGCTCATGTCCTTCGGTTTGCGTATGTGGGATATCTTCGCAGCCCTGGGCGAGGGTTTCCTCACGTTTCGCGAACGTTTGACCGTGCGGGTGGGCATTATTGGGTCCTCCTGACATTGCCAACTTGGTCCTAATAGTAAGCAGCCATTCCCCAGCCGTCCAGCGAGCAGAAAAAAGGTGTCAGGATGATTTTTTTCTTCACTGCTTTTGCAGATATAAATGGCGCGGTTGTCCGCTCAGGCACCGCAACGCGTCTTGTAGTCTCGAAAAAA
>JBARRC010000223.1:0-30815 GCA_049644045.1 Phycisphaerae bacterium | reverse complement strand
TATGGGGAGTACATCTTCACCTTCCTGGATTATCCCTACGTGCCCGCGGATAACAACTTTGGAGAAAGGCAGATCCGGCCAGCCGTCATCTTGCGGAAGAACAGCCAGTCGAATCGCAGCGACCACGACGCGGCCACCCAGGCGGTCCTGATGAGCGTGTATCGCACACTGCGTCTTCGCGACCTCAACCCCACGCAGACCATCGCCGACGCCCTCACAACCTACCTGACCACCGGGAAACTCCCGCAGTTACCCGAGTAAGCCATTGCAAACGGCTGACCTCTTACAAGTCGCCAGAACTCCTAACCTGCTCTCGAGAGAACCTGTGAAACGGGCCGTCTTTGCGGGACTGCGCGGTTCCTATTCGAGAGACAGGCGGGTCGGCGTGGTGCTCAGGTCTGCGAGTGGCAATGCTTGTACCACCGATGTCGTCACGGCATAAACGTGGTCGCCGATGAAGATTCCGCGGGTCCAGCCGTAGTCCCACCAGTAACCCCAAGGAGATTGGCCGTCCACGGTCTGCGTTGTGATCCTTCCCACCAGCTCGACGCCTTCCTCCGTCGTAACGCGAAAGAGGCAGAGGCCTACGAACGTCGGCACGCCGGAGCTTGATGGGTCTTCCCCAGCACCCTCAGCAATCGTCATGGGAACAGCCAACATTTCGGCAGGCGCAAAGAAGGTGAAGGCATGTGGGTTGTGCAGCGCCTCGGATTCAGTGCCGCGTTCGCCGACCACCTCCGCATTCACAAGCTGCGGGTCTGCAAACTCCGTCACGTCAAAGACCGAAACCTGCACGCCCTGGTACCAGGCGAAGTCGCCCACGTCGACGGCATCCTTGCCGATGGTGAGCAAATGGTCCTCACCGAGAGGATGGATGTAGTCCGAGTAGCCCGGCACCTTGAGCTCGCCGATCACTTCCGGCGAGGTGGGATCGCTGAGGTCAAGCGTAAACAGCGGATCGACCTTCTTGAAGGTCACCAGGAAGCCCCGATCGCCCAGGAACCGCGCTGCGTAGATTCGCTCGCCCGGCGCCACCCCCTCGACCCTTCCCACGATGACGAGCTCACCCTCTTCCGTGCCGAGAATGTAGACATTGTTCTTGGCATCGCTCTCGCCCGATCGCCGCACGTGACCGATCGTCGTCGCGATCCGAAAGTAACCCTCATATTCGCCGAGCGAAAACCGATTGAGCACCCGCCCCGGCACGCTGCCGGCCCCCGCAGCCGCGGCGCCGTCATCTTCCAGGTCGAACTTGTAGATGTCGGTCGTTTCGCGAATGTCGCCCGAGTAGTTGTAGTCGGTGTCCGTCAGGTACATCGCTTCCGTGGAGACATAAACCGTCCCCGCGTTGGCCATCACCCCGACGGACTCTCTGGGTTCCTCGGGTGCATCAATGTCCAACGTCACCACGCCTGTAACCTGGTATCCGTCGGGATCAACGGGATGGTACAAGTCACCCCAATCGACCAGATTGCGAATCTCACTTTCCCCGTCGGCCGGGGTCACGGTGATGTTCGGGATCATCGCATCGACGTTCGTGACCACCAGAGGGAGGAGTGCCTCACCCATCGGGAGGGTCGGCCACAAGCTCACGACCAGGTGCAGCTTCGACCCGATCAGCCGGCTGGTGATCAGCGAGGCCTCAGCTTCGACGGTGGCCAAAACCGTTGGCGATGAGCGGTCGGTCACATCCAGGATCGTGACCGCAGTAGACTCCGTATGGGACTCCCAATCGTACTCACTGCCGAGTGCTATGAGCTTGTCGTCCTTCAAGTAGAGCTCTCCCGCGTGGCCCGGAAGATCGACGGTAGTAACGACCTCCATGTCGTCGGCCGGCACGGCCCGCACGATGTGAACCTGATCCGCGTCGAGGATGTACAGGTAGGTCCCGTCGGTCTTGACCACGTCACTCTCATCGACGCCGGCCTCTTGGATGTTGGTGGCAGAGAACCCGCCATCTTCCGACGGAACCGGCATGCCTGCCGGCGGCTCGCCCGCATCCGCAAGGGGCGCCTCGAGTGCCATCCCATCGCGGTACCACCAATACTGCGATCGCTCAGCCTCGACCTGGTCAGCCAGATATTGCTTGAATGCCGCGGCCGACGCGAACTTCTTCAGTTCAGCCACACCGCTCTCGCCGGAGCCGCCCTCCATGCAGCCCGGCAATGCGATACTCACCACCGCTACCAGCAACAGGACCGCTGCATATCCGGCCGACAAGACCGGTGACTTGAAGAGCTTATGGAATTGTGCTACTCGCATGACGCACCTCCGCTTTCAGAGAGTTTTCGGAAGTAGAACCATCGGGGAGCCCTTCTGTTCTCAACCGATGGCGGCGTGCACAGACCGAGCCGAGCCCGCCGCTTATCTATTCTCCGGCGTAACCGACTGTCCGGTCAATCCCGACACCGAAAGGGGGCGGCATCGCGTTGGAGCGTCATGTAAGAATCGTCTCTCGTCTCGGAGATGTATGTGGGACAGGCTTTCCAACCTGTCGAACAGCCCTCTCCACGCGGAGAAGACCGACTGGAAAGTCGGTCCCACAATCAGATTGAGTTATGCAATGGGCTCTTATAGCCGTCGCTGATCGAATCGCCATAGACCGACGGCGCGGGCCGCCTCATACGCGTCCTCGAGTTCCGCTTCACTCGGACGGCGGTTGATCTCAGCGTAGCGGACTGCACCCGCGTTGCGACCTGAGGCTGCGATCGTGCCTACCTCATAGTCCGGATGGTACTGGCCCATGATGTTCACGAACGTATCTCGTGAGACCTCCTCGGCCAGGAAGCGAAAGATTTCGCGCGTCTCGTCAAGCAGACCCGGCATGACGAGATGGCGCACGAGCACCCCGCGACTTGCAATCCCGTCGGGTGTAAAGCGAAGGTCACCGACCTGTCTGTGCATCTCGCGGATCGCTTCGCGGGCGCAATCGGGATAGTCCTTGGCCTTGAGCAACCGGGCGGCCGATGCCTTCGACCAGAATTTGAAATCCGGCATGTAGATATCCACCAGCCCATCCATCAGCCTTAGCGAAGAAAGGGCATCGTACGCGCTGGTATTGTAGACGATCGGTAGTTTCAAGCCGCGCTCGATCGCAACGGTCAGGGCCTCGATGATCTGCGGCACGACGTGCTCGGCTGTCACAAGGTTGACGTTATGGCAGTTGCGTTCCTGAAGCGTGAGCATCAGGTCGGCGATGCCGTCGGCATCCAGCTCGCGGCCGTTGGGCGTCTGCGAGATGTCCCAGTTCTGGCAGAAAACGCAACGGAGGTTGCACATTGAAAAGAAAATCGTGCCCGACCCGCGCCATCCGCGCAGGCAATCCTCCTCACCCAGGTGCGGGAAGGCCGAGCTGACTCGAGCGTGACGCCCGGTCTTGCAGACCTTCGTTTCGTCTGCCAGCCGGTTGACCTTGCAGTTGCGCGGGCACGCACAACAACAGGCCAGCTCATCCTGCGCCGCAGCCACGCGATCGCCCAGCGTCCGCCGAACCCCTTCGTCCAGATAGGCCGGCGTAAACGACGGTACCACGAATCGATCCGCACCATGCCCGGCCATGACTCCCTCACGGCTGCCCTCGAGTATTGCGAAGGACCGAAAGACACTGACCGGTTCAGTTGATCCACGCGGCCTTGCGCACGCCGATGCCTATGACTTTCCTGCACTTGGGGCAGATGAACAGGTACTCGGCGTTGACGGCTTCGACCTGCCGCCAGTGCACTTCATCGAGCCTCTTCTCACAATGTGGACAGAGCGGGTCGTACTCCGCTTGTTTCGATACCATTTTCGCTGGCATTGGACAACCTCCTTCGATCCTGGAGACAGTGCGCCGCGCCGCAAAACGGCGAGCGCACGGTTATCGTCACACCCGAGGCGGTGCGAGTCGACGCAAATAGGGAATGATATGCTTCCGCAGTGTCGCACGTGCAGCACTTTGCCGATCCCTGCTCGGCCGGCCGTCCCGATCATAACGCTCGAACAACGAATTGTACGCAAACGCGGCGAAATGCAGCCCACTCTGAAAGGCGCGATCGATCTGCCGGATCACCGTGGAGCCGTCGCGTTTGTCGAACTTCACGCCCATCACCACCGGGCACCGCGACCGCATGGCCGACCATTCCTTCAGCCGTTCGTTGAAGGTGCTCATGTCCTCGGCGTAGTTCATGGGATAAATTGCATCGAGCAGCCCCTCGGTGACCCACCGGCGCGAGTCCTGAAAATGCCGGCGTTTTGCCTCGTCCGGTGACGAACCCACCGCGGCACTGAGACACGCCCTCGGGTTTACACTTCGCACCATAGCGCGAATAGCGCGGACGAGCTGCGTGACCTGCTCGGTCCGCCACGCATCCCATTGTCGCGGGGCTGTCTCTGGGGTATGGCCCGTCGCTCGCTTGAACAAAGTCAGCGTGCGCGGATCGCGCGGGTAGTCCGGCACGCGCCGATCCGGCGAATAGGATTTGTTCCACTCGTTGGGAAAGCGGATGTAGTCCAGGTGCAGACCATCGACGGGGTAGTTTTCGACGATCTCCCGGCACACCCGCACGAGGTACTCGCGCACCTCCGGATAGCAGGGGTTTAGACTGCTGTACCAGCCAAGGGGTTGCCGGCGACCTGCTGCATCGCGCCAGAACCAATCCGGGTGAGCCGGATAGAGCTGACGCGGATTTGTCGGCGGTTTGCCACCGCGCCAACCCGGCATCACGTTAACCCAAGCGTGCAAGCTCAGGCCACGGCGACGCGCTTCCCGGCACGCCACAGCGAGAGGATCAAACCCCGGGTCGCGGCCGCCGAGTTCATCCGCCCAGGGCTCGATCCTCGAACGGTAGAAGACCGTGCCGTTGCCGCGCACCTGGAAGAGTACGGTGTTAAACCCGGCCGCCCGGCAGTTATCCATCACCTTCACAATGTCCGCCGGCGTCTTGAAATCCCAGCGGGTCACCCAAATGGCACGGATCAGCCGCTGTTCGTCGGGTACTCCTCTCGGGGACCGGTCTCCGGAGTGACACCCGATAAGAATGGCATGGAACACGGCCCCAGCGGCAATTAGCCTCGCCCCTCGAGCGCAAGCAGCGTCACGCAGGGTGTGCTTCATCGTTGCCATCCGCACCCGTCGCTTACGCTCCGGGCTCTGATCCCGGGCTCTGATCGGTGTTGCACTTTCATGTAGACTGAATCCTATCGCGGTCTTTCCGAGGATGCCATGCACGATGCCGGACCGCCGCAGGCATGAAGGCAAGCAGAGTGTTATGGGAGCATCCCCCAATATGCCCAAAATGCCCACACCTTGAATTGACCGGCGCATTGGACTACACTAGTTTATCACTCACTAGGTATACTGGCGGAAATATAATGTTCGCGGGAGGTCGGAGGAAGACAGATGAAAACGCTGAAACGCATCGGGAAGGGTGGTGTTGGCGTCGTTGTTGTGGTCGGCTTGCTCCTGAAATGTGGCTGCGGCAGTAACGACTTTCTTGGTTTGGAGGATTACCAACGTGACCTGCTGTTTGGAGGGCTGGCGGTGGCGTTGCTGGCCCAGCAGGCCGGGGGTACCACCGGTGATGAGGTACCCGGTGCGCCCCTGGATGGGCGTGACGGCATCGACGGTGTGAACTGCTGGGACCTCAACGCCAACGGCGAGGGCGATCCTGGCGAAGACGTCAACGGTGATGGGGTCTTTGACGCGCTCGATTGCCAGGGACCGGTCGGTCCGGCTGGTCAAGACGGCGCTGACGGACAGGACGGTGCGCCCGGGTCGGCCGGGGCTGACGGACAAAACGGCGCGGACGGACAAGACGGTGCGCCGGGAGCAACCGGCGCTGCTGGACGAGACGGGTCCAACGGCTCCAACGGATCGCCCGGGGCGAACGGCCTGGATGGTTTGTCCTGCTGGGACCTCAATGGCAACGGCTTCGGCGATCCGGAGGAGGACACCAACGGAGACGGGCTCTGGAACGCGTGGGATTGTGCCGGTGCCGGCAGCCTGTTCGACATCTTCATCGAAGAGTTCTTCGGGCCGGATGGTGCTCCACGAGGGGACATGTCCGTCCATGGCGTTCCGATCGTTCAGATCGACACCCCGGTGTTGGGGGCCCGCGATCCAGCTACCGGCGTCGATGGTGTGATCGCGTATCGCGTCGCTATACCGAACATTTACGACGCCGACAACGACGTCACGATGCGTCTGTTTTTCTATCGAACGGGGACGCCGCCCGAGGATTGCTTCGAGTTCACGGTGGATCGCGCTCGCCTCCGCAACGGCCAGGTCATCGAGCGGTACACCAACACGCGCTGGGTCACCTGCGATCCGCAGTCCATCCCAGACAAGCTTGGACCGACCCTATGCGCATCCGATGTCCTTCCCGGTGACGGGACAGAGGACGGGGTGGCTGTGGTCGTCGACCTGCCGGTCAACCGGGGCACCGCCGACCAGGACGGGCGTATGGATGGCCTGGGCTTCTGGATCGACGATCTTCTGCCGGCTGATCTGCTGGCCTTTGAACTGGCGGCTGACGGGCTGAGGTTTGCGAATGTGAAGTATCAACTGCTGGGCGTTGAGTTTTTCGAGTCGGCTCCCGGCACGGCGACGGTGCGTGGTGCGCTGATCTTCGACAGCAATGCTACCTCGTGCTACGAGTGCATCGGCAACGAGCTTGACTGCAACGAGAACGGCACAGACGACAACTGCGACATCCTGTACGGCCTCAGCGAGGACTGCAACGAAAACGGCATCCCGGATGAATGCGACATCTGGAACGGCACCAGCGAGGACTGCAACAAGAATGGAATTCCGGATGAATGCGACATCGCGGACGGTACCAGTGAAGACACCAACGAGAACGGCATTCCGGATGAGTGTGAAGAGGAATGTATATGCCATGAAGATGTCGTAGCATCCTGTCAGATGTTCGTGGGGCCTATCCACGGACCCGACGGCGTGGCAGCGTTTGATGCGTGGATCGGCGCCTATGGCGGGCACTTGATTGACTTCGAGAGCCTGCCCACGGGCACGAATCTCCGTGACCAGCTTGCCGGTGAATTCGGCGTGCACTTCGCGTCGATCTCGGACACTTCCGGCAATCCCGCCGGGCCATATCACGTGGAGGTCTCGGGGGAGCATCCGAACACGGCCTATGGAAATACCATCGTTGGGTCGCCTTGCGACCCCAACTGCTGGGACGACGGGCGCGTGGAATATGAGGCCACGTTCGATGAGCCTCAGCGATGGGTCGGCATCGAGAGGTTATGGCTTACGTGGAATACGATCACGCAGTTCTACAGCGGCGCTACGCTGATTTACGAGTATGAGGATGCTCCGTGCTACGAATCCTGGGCTCCGTATTTCTTCGGCTACGTTGTCGATTCCGACGATCCCGGTACTTGGATCACCCGCATTGTCATGTCGGGCAAGCCACCCTTATCCAGGCAGGTCGGCTACTCCGATAACCTTCGCTTCGGCACGGCGATGTTCGAAGAGCCGCCGCGGTACGGGGCTTTCGTGTGCTACCAGCGGCCAGCAGTCGACGGGGACTGCGAGTTCACCTGCCTCGACAACGGTGATACGGCATCCGGGCAGGGCGCGAGCGTGCAGTGCCGGGTGCTGTGCGATCCGCCCACGGACCTGTTCTACCCGGTCGGTGACACGACAGTGACCTGCACGGCGGAGAGGCGCGAGTACGTGGAAGCTCCCTGGGTGCCCACCGACGAATGCACGTTCACGATCTCCGTGCTGGACAATTGTGTTGATGATTAAACGCTGCACCGCGCCGTCTGCGGCGTGAATCACCAGCGCTTGCGGACAACCGCGGCCCGCCTCCCGGACAACGGGGGGCGGGTTCTCGTATGTGCGCTTCGGTCTGAGAATCCTATTTGAGTTCGACGTCCCAATAGGCCTGGTCGAGGAACTGTTTCCACGAGGCATACCGGCCGTCCGACAGCTTCACGCTGACGACCGGGTTTCGACGGGGCTTGGCGGGTCTGCGGATCAAGTGAAGGCCCGCCTGAGCGGGCGTTCGGCCGCCCTTGCGAACGTTGCACCTGAGACAGGCGCAGACCACGTTGTCCCAGGTGGTGGACCCGCCCTGGAATCGTGGGATGACATGATCCAGGCTTAGCTCGGACGAGGAGAATCGCTTCCCGCAATATTGACACGTGTTGTCATCGCGCGCGAAGAGGTTTCGGCGGTTGAACTTGACACCCTGCTGGGGCAGCCTGGAGAACGTCAGGACGCGAATGATCCGTGGGACAACGAGATCGAACCGGACCGTGCGGATCCAATCGTGATCAGCGGGCTCGAACTCCTTCTTGAACGCGCTGAGCTCAGCCCAGTCCTCGAAATCGTAGGAGACGTACCGACCGTCCTCGATGTGCACGACTTCCGCGACGGGCTGCTGCGCCTCGTCCCGCTTGAACAGGAGCGTGAACGCGCGGCGCACACTCACCACCCGCAACGCCGCGTAGTGCGCGTTGAGCAGCAGAACGTTGCCATCCAGGCACGAAGACGAGTTGGCTAGAACACCGGCTGCGAAAACGACACCTCCTCGCCGACTTCTTCGGGGTCGGCGTTGAATCCAGACACCATATTATAGCCTTCTCCCATCAGGGACACAACTCGGCTCATCGAAGGAATACGAACCGAATGACCGTGCGCGATTGTGCGAGAACCCGACTGTCCGTGCACCGCGCGGGCTTCAAGCCTTGCTATTACCCGCATCTTCCGACATCTTCCGAGCTGGCGCAGCCGGACCGAAACCTTGTCCCGGAGGGACATTTGACAATAGCCCGGCGATTTAGGGGCTGTCGGTTTAATTGGCTCGGTTTTTGATATCAATTTCGGATGTCCCTACGGAGGAGGTCAGACCATGGGGCTTGATGCATTGTTTTCACCGCGGGCGGTGGCCGTTGTTGGGGCTTCCAGTCGGGAGCTGACCATCGGTTACCGCATCATCGAAAACCTACTCGATTTCGGCTATACCGGGCCGATCTACCCGGTCAACCCGAAGGGCGGCCGGATTCGCGGGCTGAAGGCTTACCCGTCAATTCTCGATGCTCCCGACCCGGTGGATGTCGCGCACGTCGTCATCAGGAACACATACGTGCCGGCCTGCATCGAAGACTGCGCCAAGAAGGGCGTCAAGGCGGTGATCGTCAACACGGCCGGCTTCCGCGAGATCGGTGAAGAAGGGGCGGCGCTCGAGGATCAACTCGTCGCGGTGGCCAGGAAGACAGGCATCCGTGTGTTCGGTCCGAACTGCCAGGGGATCATCAACACCGATCCTGCGGTTCGGGCGTATTGCAACTTCACGTTCACCCGGCCGTCGTGCGGGCATATCTCGATTGTCGCTCAGAGCGGTGGCGTCGGCGAGGTGATCCATCAACGCATCACCGAGCTGGGCATCGGTGTGCGGCAGTACGCCAGCAACGGCAACGCCTGCGACGTATCCATCCCCGAGATCATCCGGCATTACGGTGAGGACGACGAGACCAAGGTGATTATCGTGCATATCGAGAGCCTGCCGGACCCGCGGGCGTTCCTGGAGACGGCAACGGAGGTTGCCTGGCGAAAACCCATCCTGGCCATGAAGGTCGGGCGGACCGCTGAAGGAGCCAAAGCTGTGTCATCGCACACCGGTGGCATGATGAAGCAGGACACGGCCATTGAACTGGTGTTCGACAAGGCCGGCATCGTTGCCTTCCGCAACATCGAGGAGATCTGCCAGTCGGCCATCGGGTTCGCATCCCAGCCGGTCCCGGCCGGCAATCGCGTGGGCATGATCGCCAACACGGGCGGACCGGCGATCATTGCCACTGACGAGCTGATCGAGCGCGGCATGGTCATGCCACCGCTCTCGGCGCCGACCGAGGCGGTCTTGCGAGAAAAACTCTATGCGGAGGCGTCGATCAACAATCCCGTTGACGTGTTGGCCACAGCAGGTCCGGAGCACTTTGCGGCGGCCATCCATGCCTTGCTGGACGACGATGGTATTGACGCGATCTTCCTGAACTTCGTCACGCCGTTTTTCGTGGATACGTTGGGTGTCGCTCGCGAAATCGCCGATGCCAATCGCCGGTCGCACAAGCCGATCGTGGCCACGGTCATGACCGAAAAGAAGGGCTGGGCCGAGACACTCCAGGTTATCCGCAACAGCGGCGTGCCAACCTATGACATGCCCGAGACGGGTGCCAGAGTCCTGGCATCCATGGGGCGATACGCCGCTTTGGTGAAGCGACCGACTCAGCGCCCTGAGGCGTTCTCGGATGTGGGCGCTGCACGAGCCCGATCAATCATCAAAACCGTTTCCGGTCAAACGGGGAAGGCGTGCTTGTCTGCCGCTGAGGGTTACGACCTGTTATCTTGCTACGGTATTCCCGTTGCCCGATGTCAATCCGTCGGCAGCGTCGATGAATGCCTCGCGGCTGCCAATGGAATCGGTTATCCGGTCGTGCTCAAGGTCGACGCCGAGGCTGTCGTGCATAAAACCGAAAGCGGCGGTGTGGTTCTCGATATCCGCGATCCTGATTCGCTACGAGAGCACGCGGAGCGTCTGGCCGCGCGGTTCGCCGAGGCCTCGCCAAGATTCCTGGTGCAGGAACAGTTGAAGGAGGGACAAGAGGTCATCGTCGGGGCCAAGGCGGTCGACGGTCTCGGACATGTCGTGATGTTCGGACTGGGCGGCATCTACGTCGAAGTGCTAAAGGATGTAAGCTTTAAGATCACGCCAGTCACCAAGCGCGAGGCATGGGAAATGATCGAGTCCTTACTGGCTTATCCGTTGCTGACCGGCGTGCGTGGTCAGGCCGGCGTCGACTTGGCAGCCTTGGCAGAGATCATCCAGCGCGTCTCGCAAATGCTCGTCGACAACCCTGAAATCCGTGAACTGGATATCAATCCGATCTTCACCTTCCAGCACGGCGCAAAGGCTGCCGATGTGCGAGTGTTTGTTTGAAGGCCGTTCATCCCGGTTGCGAGTGTGCCCCATCCTTCGCCCTCGGCACACGTACGTCATCATCCCGGCGATGCGCCGCGGCGGTTGTCTGGGTCAACGAAGCGCCGGGATGGATGGGGCACCCGCCTTTTCGTAATTCGTAATTCGTAATTCATCCCGGTTGATTCGACTTCGCTTCTTGAAATGTAAGGACACGATCGACAAGTCGCCGATGAGCGCCGACCAGGTCGCGGCAGATGAGTTCAATGCGACGGTTGAGATCGCGGCGTTCGCGAATGACCCGGCGAACGAGTTCGCGCATGCGGCGGTATTTCACCGCATGCCGTTGCCGCAGGTGATGCACGCGGGACAGCTGCTCCGCCGTGTCCAACAAATGCGCGATCGGAAACGGTTTGCGAAGCAAGTCGGATACGCCAAGACGCATGGCCTCGATCGCCTCATCACATGTTACATCGTCAGCCAGAAGGATGATCGGCCTTTCACCCAGGGACATGAGCTTACCAGCCAGTTCCAAGCCGTCCGAGCCTCCCAGACCAAGTTCGCTGATGACCAGATCGTGCGGTTCAACCATGTCGACGTCCAGACATGACTCGGTGTCAGCCACGCAGGTGATATGTGCATCGAATCGTCGTACCAGCGACGCGACGAGAATCTCCACCATCAGCGGGTCCGGTTCGACGAGAAGAATCTTGTGCGGTCGATCAGTCATGAAACGTCAAACCATCGTGGGGCACCGGTTTCTAACCGGTGTGTGCCACGGATTAAAAACCCGTGCCACACCCGTTTTGTCAGAGGGTCTAAATCCCGAAAAGCCAAAAGTCCAAACGTGCTCATTTTGACTTTTGGACATTTAGAGCGTTTAACAAAACCGGTTAGCAAGGCGTTAATATCCAGCGAGCGTCCGCGCGGGCTAAAGCCCGCGGCTCGTTTTGTTAGACGCTCCTAGACGTTTATCCTGGCTGTTGTCGGGAGGAACGCGAAAGACACGTCACGAGGTCGGTGCGCGGGCGGGGAATTCGATCGTGACGGTCGTGCCTGCGTTTGGCGTTGATTCGAGCGATAAGTGCCCGCCGTTCATCTCCGCAAGCCGATACGCCCGGGACAGCCCCAGACCTCGACCCCGCCCCGCAGGGCGGCTCGAAAAGAACGGATCGAGGGCATGCTCCAGCACGTCGCGTGTCATTCCCACGCCGTTGTCCGCGACAACAATCCGGACTGTTTCATCGGAAACGCGGGAGGGCGAGTTGACATGCAAGCAGGCCGTTTCCGGCCTCGTCGCCTCTATGGCATTAGCCATTACTTCGTTGAGTATCTCATCGAGTTGGTCAGGATCCGCGTACACTGTCGCCTCGCCATCCGCCACGGACAGTGTGACCTGGTCTTCACGTAGTGACGAACCCGCGCGCCAGTGCTGGCAGAGCGACTCGAGCACGGCGCCGACCGATCGGTCGGTCGGGTGGGGTGGCTCGGGTTTGGCGACGTGCATCAGATCCATCACGATCTGCGTGGCCCGTTGCGTCTGATCGACAATGATCTTTAGCGCCCGAGCGGAATCGGCATTGTCACACTTCGCAAGCTCCATCTGCGCACGACCGGAGATGACGGACAGCGGATTGTTCAGTTCGTGGGCCGCACCGGCCGCCATGGCCGCAATCATTGAGATCGAACGCGCACGCACCAACTCCTTCTGGGCCGCCCCCAACCGGCGGTTCAGAT
The DNA here is from genome assembly GCA_049644045.1 of Phycisphaerae bacterium. Classification (GTDB taxonomy): domain Bacteria; phylum Planctomycetota; class Phycisphaerae; order UBA1845; family UBA1845. The sequence continues at coordinate 18,156 of JBARRC010000223.1, read as the reverse complement.
CCAAGAGCTCTTCGTTCATTCGTTCCGATTCGACCCGGGCTTTGGCGGAGGTCATGGCCAGCCCCATCGCAGCCGAGAGCGCATCGCACTCAGCCGCCGCCGGCCGAAAACGACGAACGGCTTCGTCACCGGCCGCCACCAGCACACCGCCTGTCACAGTGTCGCCGGCGACGAGGGGCAGAATCCAAAGCGGATCGCGAGGATTCGATCCGGCACAGCGCTGCCAGATCACGTCGCAGCCGTCCGGCGCGGGAGCAAGCGCCCGAGCCGGTGGGATCGAGGGCATCAGCGCCGAACCCGCTGTGCCATGTGACTCGCCGAGATCGATCACCGAGACGGCTTGACCCTGGTCCCGCGACGAGGCGTAGGCCACATGGATACAGCGATCCAAGGCCTCACCGAAAAACGCCACGGCGCGGTCGACGCCGACCAACTCCCGAAGACTCCGGGCGGCTGCCACGCAAACGTCACCAATGCCATCGCGTTCAGAGAGACCCTTCGTAAACTGCTCGAGCGCCGCGAAGCACGCCGATCGAAGTCCCAGGCGTTTGTTGGCCTCCGCCAGCTTCGCGTTCAGTTGGCTGAGTTGCCTGTTCGCCGTTACCAGCGACGCCGCAGACTCGGCTTCATCGCTCACGTCATCGAGGCCGACAAGCTCACAGAACGGCTCCATCCGCGCCGGCACCCGGTCCAGGGTGTCGGCAAGCGCGGACGCATCCATGCCCAGCTCACCGCCTAGCCCGTCCACGTCACTGATGTATTGGTAGCCCGAATAACCGATGCCGGATTGCCGAACCATGTTGTCAGCCAGGTGAACGATACGCACGAGCTGTCCGCAGATCACGGAGGGCGGTAGTGCGTCCGGGCCCTGATGGTGGAGCCAGGCGCAGTCGATGATGGCTTGGGGCAACCGCCAGCGCGTGACCAGCCGCTTGCCCGCCACCGTGTGATCCAACCCGAAAACCTCCCGCTCGACGTCGCAGATGCAGACCCGCCGGCGCTCGACGCGCTCCACCACACGGGCGTAGCTCTTCGGTAAACACGCATCCAGCGCGATCTTGCCGATGTCGTGCAGCAGGCCGCACACGAAGGCCTCACCACTCACACCGGGCCCACCGATGTGCTCGCCGATCATCTCGGCCACACACGCCACCGCTAGACTGTGCTTCCACAGTGCCTTACGCGTCACGGCCGCCCGGTGGTTTTCATCCGGTCTCGAAAACGCTTCGTAGAGTTGGACCGACAGCACGGCGTTGCGGACCGCGCTGAAACCCAACAGGGTCACCGCACGTGCCACCGTCATCGCCTCACCACGCACGCCAAGATCCGCGCGCCGAATAAGACGGAGGGTGAGTGCCGTCAGCGCGGCATCCGATTCGATGATCTCGACGACGTCACGTGCGGAGGTCTCGTCCGAGGTGATGGCGGCCAAAAGCCGGGCCGCAACGGTGGAAAGCGTGGGGAGCTGATCCAGTTGGCTGAGAATCACTTCCACGCGCTCGCGCGGCGGCAATTGGCCAACGCATTGAGTGTCGACATCCACGCTCGACGCATCCCCTAGCTTAGACAAGAACCTGCCAGGCATCCCCGGGCTACACGAGGTTGAGCAGCTCCGACATCCGTGCAATGACCGCATTGATATCGAATGGCTTACGGATGAAGTCGTCCGCACCGGCCGCACGCAGGTCTTCCACCTCATCCGGATCCGCAACACCGCTGATGGCGATGATCTTAATGTGCTCGTAGCTGGGATTGGATCGGATCGTGCGGCAGACCGCATTACCGTTGATGTCGGGCAGCTTGAAATCAAGCAGCATAATGTCCGGGTGAAACTGCTCGGTGACGATCCCCGCCTCGTACCCCGTCGAAGCCGTCCGAACCTCGAAACGACCGTCCCGGTCGAGCAGTTCGGTGAACATCTCCACAATCGCCTCGTCATCATCCACGATCAGGACCCGCCTCTTTCCGCTCTCCAACTGAGCAAGCGGAATATCGTTCTCCTTCATGAACGAGACAAGGCACTCACGCGGGATGCGCCGGAAGCGCGAGCCGGGCACTCGGAAGCCCTTTAGCCGGCCGCTGTCAAAGCAGCGAATGACTGTCTGCTGGCTCACCTTGCATATCTGGGCGACTTCGCCGGTGGTGAACACCGGTTTCGCACGGTTTTCCGCCATGGCTAGTCCTCTAATCTAACGATCCTTCCATGTCAAATACTACGCACCTTGTCCATATTTCCCATATTCCCTATACGATACATACCGCACATTTCATCGTCAAGCAAAAAAGCGGTCAATAGGCAATCGTGGTCTGTCAATCAGGCTTGTTAATGGGACGCGTAACGCTGTGCCGAGAATCCTTCCTCGGCACCTGCCAGAGGACCGAGAAGGGATTCTCGGTCCAGTGATGGAAGATGTTCTCGGACGTTGGGGGGTCCTGGTGTGCTGCTTGAGCGACGGCTCTTCAAGTAGACCCTTAAAACCGTTATGTCTGCTGGACTGATGCCGCTTAAACGCGCCGCTTGTCCCAGGGTTCGCGGTTCGGTCCGGGCAAGCCACTCCCGCGCCTCCCTCCGAAGCCCAGGCATCATCGAATAATCGATTCGCTCAGGTATCGTCATCGATTCGAGACGGCGAAAACGCTCGATCTGCCGGTCCTGGCGTTCGACGTAGCCGCTGTACTTGGCGTCCACGAGCACCTGCCGCAGCGCATCGGTGCAGAAGGTCCTCTCGCTGATCCGGGCAAGTGCCTCCGCGAAGGCAGCGACATCGGCGTCAGGCCGACGGACCCAAGTCCGCAAGGCCATTCCGTTGATGCGTCCCGTGTCGCACAGCCCTTCGATGACGGCCATCGCTTCGCGCTTTCGTTGATAACGCTCCCACCGCTGATCGTCGACTGTTCCGAGTGCGCGCCCGATCGGCGTGAGACGCTGGTCCGCGTTATCGGCCCGCAGGCGAAGCCTGTATTCCGCGCGCGACGTGAACATCCGATAGGGTTCGGTCGGCGGGCGGGTGATCAAGTCGTCGATCATCACCCCGACATACGCCTCATCGCGGCCTAAGACGAAAGGCCCTTCCTCGCGCAGGCGGCGAACCGCGTTGACGCCCGCCACAATGCCCTGTCCAGCCGCTTCCTCGTAGCCGCTGGTGCCGTTGATCTGACCCGCCAGAAACAGCCCGTCGATCCGCTTCGTCTCCAACGAGGTCTTGATCTGATGGGTTGGAACGAAATCGTATTCGATGGCGTATCCGTACTGGAGGATTTCCGCCTGCCGAAGCCCCGGCACCTCGTGCACGAACGCCTCCTGCACGTCTTTCGGCAGCGACGTACTGATGCCGTTGCAATAGATGCGCTCGTTGTCGTACCCTTCGGGCTCCAGAAAGATTTGATGCTTCGGCTTGTCCGCGAAACGTATGATCTTGTCTTCAATACTGGGGCAATAGCGGGGTCCCGTCGAGTTGATCTGCCCCGAGTACAGCGGCGCCCGATGGAGATTGGCGTGGATAGGCTCGTGCACGCGGGCGTTCGTCCAGGTGATCCAGCAGTCGACCTGAGGCTGTGCGATCCTGTCGGTCATATACGAGAATGGTGTCGGCACCTCGTCACCCGGTTGTATCTCACAGGCGTCGTAATCGATCGAGTCTCGATGCACGCGCGGTGGCGTCCCGGTCTTGAGCCGGCCCAGTTCAAAACCCAAGGATCGCAGCGCGTCGCTGAGACCGACAGCCGCCGGTTCCCCCGACCGGCCTCCCTCGGTTTGCTCCTCACCGCAGTGCATGAGCCCGCGAAGGAACGTGCCGGTCGTCAAAACAACGGCCGACGCCTTGAGCACTCGCCCGTCTTCGAGCGTGACACTCGACACGCCCGGCCGTCGCCCGTTGTGCGACCCTGTTTGCATGAGTGCCCCATCCCGTTTCGCCAGCCCGGAGGGCGGGCTAACGGGGTGGGGGACGGATTGGCTCCACCCACGCCTTGTTTGCGTTGCAATCTTCTCAACCGACCCCTCGATGATGTCGAGAGACCGGGCTTCGCCAAGCAGCAAGTGGAGGGCGTTTGTGTAGGCTTTGCGGTCGGCCTGGGCACGCGGCGCCCACACAGCCGGTCCCTTGCTGCGGTTGAGCATGCGAAACTGAATGCCTGCCCGGTCGATCGCCATCGCCATCAGCCCCCCCAGTGCGTCGACCTCGCGGACCATCTGGCCCTTCCCGAGCCCGCCGATGGCCGGGTTACAGGACATTCGACCGATCGCGTCGTATTGCATCGTCACCAGCGCGGTGTCCGCGCCCAGCTTGGAGGCCACCCAAGCGGCCTCCGCGCCGGCATGCCCCCCGCCGACAACGACAACATCATAGCGATGCGCCAAAATCAATAGCCTCCGTCCCAAGCGTACACGCAAAGTAACGTTGCATCCAACCCCGGGTCAACCTACTACCGTGTTTCGTAAGTCCCGCGACTATCTGAGCCGCAAGCTTCAGCCTGCGCGGGTCTTCGCACTCTGAGGCAGCTTCGCCATCCACGGCACCGCACGGGCTTGAAGCCCGTGCGGCCATACGATGGATGCCATCAAAATGGCACTAGGTCATTCGTCGCCGGTAAAGAAGGTTTGAAGCTCGGCAAAGTCGGCTAGGTCGACGTCGAGATCGCGGTCGAGGGCGGCGGCGTCGCAGCCGTCGGGGTAGGCAACACCCGGTCCGTCAAGGCAATCGACCCAGAGCTTGTGGTCAGCCAGGTCCACCTTCCAGTCGCCGTCCATATCGCCGTAGAGTGAGATATGTAGAACCGCCAGCCCACAGTCATAGTCGGCCACGTATACGTAGTCGCCCGCGACGGCCACGCTCTTGGCCGAGCCGTTGGTGTCGCACCCGCCCACCCAACGCGGCGCGACAGGATCAACGATGTTGACCACCTGTAGACCCGCAGAGCTAGCGGCGATGTACGCGTAGTCACCCGCAACGGCCACATCTGCGGTTCCCCCGAGCACGAGGCAGTCACCCACCTGTCGGAGGGCGGCGGGATCGCTAACATCCACGACCTGAAAACCAGTACTCCCGCTCATGTATGCGTAGTCACCAACAACGGCGAAACCACTACTCCCCCTTCCCTCCTCGTATATGCTCACGAGCTGCGGCGCCGTGGGATCGGCAACATTGATCACCTCCAGCCCCGTCCCCACGGAGCTGACCCGTGCGTACGCGTAATCCTCTGCGGCGGCCACAGCGCGGGTGTACCCGCTAGTATCGAGTGTGGCGACGCGGTACACCGCGGTGGGGTCGGCGATGTTGATCACCTGGAACTTCCCGGTAAAAATGACCACATACGCGTAGTCGCCCACGATGGCCACGTCTTCGGCCCACCCAAGCCCCGTGTAGCATACGTCCACCCAACGTGGGGCAGTGGGATCAGCGATGTTGATCACATGTAGACCATCGTCGTTATTGACGATGTACGCATAATCGCCCACGACGGCGACCGCGTTAACGTCCCATTCCGGGTACCCGGCCACCCGCTGTGGGTCGGTGACGTCGGCGATGCTGGTCACATGCAGACCGTAGTCGTCGTCAACCAAATACGCGTAGTCGCCGGCGACGGCCACATCGTGGGTTTGCCCGCTCGTCTCGTACTTGCTCACCAGCACCCCGTAGGGGGAATCGGTGACGTCGTAGACCCTTAAGCCGGAAGGCCCAACGGCGTACACGAACCCGTCCGCAACGGCCACATTCTGCGTCCATCCACCGATGTACTGGCGCCCGCCTGCCCGTTGCGGGTCGGTGCGATCAGCGATGTTAATCACATCCAGACCCCACTTCCCAGTGGCCAGGTACGCGTAATCGCCCGCGACGACCACGGCACGAACGTGGTCGTTGGCGGCGGGGTACCAGGCAGCGTAATGCGGAGCGGCGGGATCGGCGATGTTGATCACCCACAGAAAGCCACCACAGTCGCCGAAGTCGCCCACGTACGCGTAGTCACCCGCGACGGCGACGCAGTAGGTAGAGCCTTCCGTGTCGTAGGCGCCCACCCACTCCGGAGCGGCGGGATTCGCGATGTTGATGATCTGCAAACCCGCTTGGCTGACGGCGAGGTACGCATAGTCGCCGGCGACGGTCACGTCCACGATATTACCCGGAAGGCGATCAGATTGCCCGAGGACGACCGGTCGGGGCGGGTCGGAAACATCGAGCACAAGTAGCCGCGACGCGACGCCGAGATACGCGAGGTCGCCTACGACGGTCACGGCATCGGTGCCATACCCACTCGTGTCGTACCCGCCCACCCACTCAGGTGCGGTGGGATCGGCGATGTTGATCACGTACAGACCTACGCCCTTGTGGACCACGTATGCGTAGTCGCCGGCGACGGCCACGTCGTATACAGCATCCGGAAGGACCCCCGTCTTTCCCAAGACGACTGGGCTTTGTGGGTCGGACACGTCGAGCACGACGAGTCGGGGACCCACGCCGAGGTATACCAGGTTCCCTGCGACGGCCACGGCGTAGCTGTAGCCGCCCCACTGGCCGACCAGGTCTACCCGGACCGATTCCGCCCGGGCGCTGCCGGCCGTCAGAAGGCCGCTGGCTGCGGCGACCAGAACCAGACCCATCCTGATTGAACGCGATCGCATTGCTGCACCTCCGTAGATTTGCCCCCCGACTTCGACGGCGAAATTGGGTGGGTGACCCACGTCTTCAGACGTGGGGGCGCGATTCGGGATCGCTAATCGTGTCCCCCATCTCTGAAGAAATGGGCCACCTGACGCACCCCGATGTCTCCTAGTATACCAGGAACGAGCATCGCACAGCAACTACGCTCGGAGATTGCAACGGGTGCATCCCGAAAAAGGTGGCGGTCTGGCGGTACGGCGGGGAGGGCATCCGGGTGGCATGGGCAAGCGAGAGCTTGCCCGTACGTTTGTCGGTCCGATGCACGGGCAAACAAGTTTGCCCATGCCACCCCAAACGGGATGCACGCAATTGCAATCCGCGAACATCGCGTCTAAGCTGCTTGAGCTTGACCATGAAATGCGGTCACAGAGAATAGAGGCGCGGTGAATCTCGACCGGCTCAATGAAACCATCGCAAGGATCGAGGCTGAGGTCACGACGCGACTGCGCGGCGTGGGCAGTGTCGACGGCGTGCGCAGCCTGGAGACGAGCGTTCTGGGCAGGACAGGTTCGCTCGGGTCGCTGATCAGCTCGATCAAGGACTACCCACCGGATCAGCGAGGCCTGGTTGGCAAGGTGATCAACACGGCCAAGGAGCGGGTCAAATCCGCGATCGAGCAGCGGTTCAGGGAGCTCGAATCCGCCGCCGCTGATGCGGAGGCTTCCACTGCTGAGGCCTTCGACCCGACACTGCCGGGCATCCGCCAGCCGATGGGCAGCGTCCATCCGGTCACGGCCGTGCAATGGGAGATCGAACGGGCGTTCGAGCGTCTCGGGTTCACGGTAGAGGCCGGGCCGGACATGGAGACGGAGTACAACAACTTCGAAGCTCTCAACATCCCCGCCACTCACCCGGCGCGTGACATGCAGGACACGTTCTGGCTGAAAAACGGCAAGGTGCTTCGGACGCATACTTCACCGGTGCAGCATCGCGCGATGCTGAAGTTCGGTGCGCCGTTGCGGGTGATCGTCCCCGGCCGTTGCTTCCGCTATGAGACGATCGACGCCTCGCACGAGAACACCTTCCATCAGGTCGAGGGGCTCGTGATTGATCGCGACATCTCGATCCCGAACCTGATCGCGATGGCCCGCACGCTGCTTACGGAGGTGATGAAGCGAGAGGTCGAGCTGCGCGTCCGGCCGGGCTATTTCCCGTTTGTCGAGCCCGGCATCGAGATCGACATGAACTGCCAGATTTGCGGCGGTCGCGGCTGCGCGACGTGCAGGCAATCGGGCTGGGTTGAGATCCTCCCGGCCGGTATGGTCCATCCAAACGTCTTGCGCGCCGGCGGCATCGACACCGAGCAGTACACCGGCTTTGCGTTCGGGCTGGGATTGACCAGACTGGCCATGATGAAGTACGGAATCCGCGACATCCGCGTGCTCAACGCGGGCGATCTACGGGCCATCGTTTCACCCGAGCGGCTCGGCGGGCCGATTGTCACGACGTGCGGGGATAACAACCGTGCGCGATCAGGCGCCAACGATCCGAACCGCAACCGTGAGGGAGCGGTAGGCATCGCAGAAGGTCGGCGCTGAATCGCGCATGATATGACAGACTGGAAAGTCTGTCCCACAGACTCTTATGCTTATCTCACTCAACTGGATTCGTGACTTCGTCGATCTACCGCCCGATGTTGACCCGCGCGATCTGGCCGAACGCTTTACGCGCACGACCGCCGAGGTCGAGGACGTCAACCCGATCAGTATCGGCGCACGAGGCCTGATCGTAGCGCGCGTCGTCAGCGTCACCGAGCTGCCCGGTACGCGGAACCTTCGCCTGGTAACCCTCGACGTTGGGCGTAGCGAGATGGTCGAGACGGTCACCGCGGCTCCAGCCATGCACACCGGATCGAACGTGGTCTACGCACCGGCGGGCTCGTCCGTCGCGGCCTTCGGCGAGATTGACACACCTACCGTCGCGGGAAGAACCAGCACGGGCATGATCCTGCCGGGCGACGCCATCGGTATCGCGATGGCCGCCCAGGAGGCCATCTTCGTCAGCAACGCGATGACCCCCGGCGAGGAGCTCCCCACAAACTTGTTCGACGACTGGGTCATCGAGGTTGACAATAAGTCAATGACTCATCGGCCGGACCTGTGGGGTCACTACGGCATCGCCCGTGAGATTGCCGCGATCTACGGCCGGCCTCTCAAACCCTACCCGGGCGTGCCGCTCGAGGAACTCCTTTCGTCACGGCTTCGGGGGATCGAGATTCTGATCGCAGATGCCGTCGCGTGTCCCCGGTATAGCGGCATTGTCCTGGAAGGCGTCCCCACGCAACCGGCCCCGCTGTGGATGCAACTGCGCTTGGGGCACGCGGGCATGCGGCCGATCACCGGACTCGTCGATCTGACGAACTACGTCATGGCCGATTTAGGCCAGCCGATGCACGCCTTCGATGCCGCGAAGGTCCCGCGCATTGAGGTCGATTGGGCCAAAGACGGCGAACGCTTTCAAACGCTCGACGGGGCGGAGCGCACCTTGACGGCCGATACGCTGATGATCCAGTGCGAGGGACGGTCAATCGCGCTTGCGGGCGTCATGGGCGGGCTCGAAACGGAAGTCTCTGCGGCAACCACCTCGCTGCTGCTCGAGTCGGCCAACTTCAACCCGACCACCATTCGCAAAACCGCCAATCGCCTGGCACTTAGAACCGATGCCAGCGCGCGGTTCGAGAAATCGCTCGATCCGGCCAACACGGTGCTGGCCATCCGGCGCTTCATCGAACTTGCCCGGTCGATGTACCCGAACATGAAGGTAACCAGCCGGCTGTCGGATTGCCATCCCAAACCGCCCGAGCCCATTACCGTCAGTGTCAACCCGCGACACGTCAGCGGCATGATCGGCCGCGAAGTTCCAACCGACGAAATCACGCGTCTGCTCGCACCGCTCGGCTTTGAAGTGAAAGAGGGCGACGCCTCCCTGTTAGTCGGTGTGCCCTCGTTTCGCGCGACGAACGACGTCTCGATCGAAGCCGACGTGATCGAGGAGGTCGCCCGCTGCATCGGCTACGACAAAATCGCCCCGACCATGCCGCGCGTCTCGGTCCGCCGGTTCGAACCCCACGCGCTCCACGAACTGGAAAACGCAACGCTCGAATACTTCACGACCGATCACCGCTTTCACGAAATCCACGGCTACATCTGGTACGACACAAACTGGCTCGAGCAGCTCGGCGTAGATCCCGGCCGGTGCGTGGAACTGACAAACCCTGCGGCCGAAGGCCTCCACCAACTGAGACGCTCGTTGATGCCGGGGCTGTTCGCCTCGGTCGTCAAGAACCGGTATTATTTCCCCTCCCTCTCCCTCATCGAGCTGGGCAGCGTGTTCGAACCCGGCGACAAAGAGGATCACGAGTTCCACAACGTCGCTCTAGTCAGCGCCCGACGCGGCAAGCGCCACGAAGATGAACTTTACGGCCGCCTCAAAGGTGCCATCGAGGGCTGGGCATGGCAGCGGTTCGCCAGACGGGCCGAATTCGTCCAGGCGGGTAAGGAAAAGGGTAAGGAAAAGGGGTCAGGACCCTTTTACCTGAAAGGCCCGGAGAGTGCTTCGCACAAAAGGGTCCTGACCCCTTTTTTATTCCCGTGGGAGCACCCTCACCGGACCGCCGTGGTGCACATCGGCGGAAAGACCGCCGGCCGAATAAGTGTCGTCTCTATGTCACTCAGGTGGACGATGGACGAACATCTTACCGCCTGGGCTATCGCCTGGGCGGAGCTGCGCCTCAGCGGTCTTGAAGACCTCGATCATCTCACCGAGCCCCTCGACGTGATTCCGGAATTCCCGCTCGTGGAGATGGATTTCTCCATTGTCGTGCCGAACTCCGAGCGATATGAACAGGTGGCACAGAGGCTCGGCGCGTTTGACCACACACTGCTCAAGCGCATTCGGTACGTCGGCAGCTATGAAGGCGACGCCGTCGGCGCGGGTCGGCGAAGCCTGACCTTCCGCACCGTCGTCGGCGACGATGCCCGCACGCTCGTGGACGAGGACGCCATCGCCTTCCGCCGTGAGTTTGAGAAGTACCTTACCCAGTGCGGCTACGAAATCCGTCGATGATGATCCAGACGCAACCGACTCCGTGTGTGGGACCGACTTTCCAGTCGGTCAAGAGGCAGACTGGAAAGTCTGTCCCACATAGGTTCGCTTACGCGTTGTTAGGCACCGCGTTCTTGTTTTGCATCGCGGCTCCGGGTTGCTCGCAGTATATCGACCCCAACGTACCCGAGCCCATCCGCCCCTTCATTGAGCCTGAGCTCGGCGGGGACTACCTGCTCTACCGGCCGTCCAGCTACAACCGCGAGCAAGTATGGCCTCTGATCGTCGTCTGCCATGCTTCCAATCGGGAGTCACCCAACAAGCGGATTCGCGCCTGGACCCAGCTTGCCGAAACCCATGGCTTCCTCGTCGCAGCCCCGAAGCTGAATGGGACCAGGAAGCGCTGGTCGGTCAATGCCGCCAAACAGATCACACTGCAGCGCCAGGATGAAAACCACATCCTGACCACGGTGCGCCACATCCGCGCCGGGCACAACATCTCGGACGATCGAATCTTTATCCACGGCTGGTCCGGCGGCGCCTACGCCGCCCTCCATACCGGCCTGCGACACCCCGAGATCTTTCGTGCCATCGCGCTGTCCCAACCTCGATTCGAGGAGGGCTACCTGGCTGATGCCGACGACGCGATTGATCCCCATCAGCCCGTTTTCGTCAACTACAGCGTCGTGGACGCGATCACCGGAAAGCACGCACGCCGCTGCGTAGACTGGCTGCGGATTCACGGCACGAATCTGACCAAGGATTCCACCGGTTCCGTGCACCCCACGGACTCCCACCGCCCGATCGAGTTCTTCGAGGAAGTCATCCGCAAGATGCCCTGGATTCGCATCCGGGGCTTCCCGACCGGCGTTGACAACCCCTTGGAAATCCAGTTCAAACTGCAGTGCTCCTTCCGGCCCGCGAGCTACCTGTGGGAGTTCGGCGACGGCGATGAGTCAGCCGTTGCCCAGCCGGTTCACGCCTACGCGGCTCCTGGTACCTACCACGTCACCGTCACGGTCGACCACCCCAACGGCCGCCAACATCGCCGTACCCTCAAGCTCAAGGTACCCTAGTGCGATATGAAATACCTGACCTACTCAGGCAATAACATCATAAACGCCCGCCTTCCGGATGACGCTGAGATTCTCTATGCTCCCGAAGCGATTCGCGGCATAAGGAAATCGGATGTTCCAAAGGCTGTTCTAAACGCTTTCCAGAATCCACTCGGGATGCCCCCGCTGGCGGCGATGGTCAACAGCTCCTCCAAAATCCTGATCGCGTTTGACGACAACTGCCAACCCTTCCCGGAAACGCCCAGGCCGGATATCCGCCAGCAGGCGCTCGAGGTTCTGCTGCCGCTACTTTATTGCTACGGTGTGCAGAAGAGGAATATCCGGCTTATCTGCGCCGTGGCGTTGCACCGGAAGATGAAGAAGCACGAGCTGGCGCGGATGGTCGGCCCGAGAATCATGAAGGAGTTTTATCCGCGGCAACTGGACAACTCGGACGCGGAGGATCGGGAAGACATTGTTGACCTCGGCGAGACGGAGGAGGGTGAGCGCGTTCAAGTCTGCCGCGGCGTGGTCGAGAGCGATCTGGTCATCTACGTCGATTCAGTGCAGATTCCCTTAAACGGCGGACATAAGTCCGTGGCAGTGGGCCTGGGAAACTATGAATCCATCTCGAACCATCATGATCCGAAAATGACGGCGGAGAGCCCGCACGTCATGCAGCCGGAAAACTCCCTGATGCATCAGTGTATCGAACGACTGAGCCACGTCGTTCAAAGACACTGCCGGATCATGGTCATGGAAGCGGCCATGAACAACGCCATCTATCCGCTGCACGCGCGCTACCTGGGCAAGCCGCATGGACGTTGCAACGTGCTGGAGAGGCTCTTGAAAAGCGCTACACCCACAGCCCTGGCGTTACTTCCGGAATTAGTCAGGAGACCCATCCTCCGCAGTGTGCGGGCTCCCTACGACCCCATCGAAATCAACGCCGGTGCCATCGAGCCCGTACACGTCCGGACCATGGCGGCCATGACGGCGCAAATGACGGTGTCAGCGCCGAGGCAGTACGACACGATGGTCTTTGGGCTGCCCGACCTGAGCCCGTATGCCGTCGGAGCACGCATCAACCCCGTGCTGGTTGTCAGCGATGTTCTCGGGTACATCTTCAACTGGTTCTACAACAAGCCGCTGGTAAAGAAGGGTGGTGTGCTCATCATCCTCAACCCCGTGTTTGAAGTCTTCCATGAGGAATACCATGTGGCGTACAAGAAGTTCTACGAGGAGGTGCTGCCCGTCACGACCAAACCCTTTGAAATGCAGGAGTTGTTCCAGGAGAAATATGCCCGGGACCCGTATCTGATCGACTGCTACCGCAACCGGTACGCGCATCACGGCTTCCATCCCTTCACGGTCTGGTACTGGGCGACCTACGCCCTGGAATACCTTTCCAAAGTGATCCTGGTCGGCCCGAGCGATGACACAGCCGCCAAGCGGCTCGGAGTTTCCTGGTCGCCCAATCTCGATCATGCGCTTGGCCAGGCCAGGGAAATCACGGGAGGCAACGACGTGGTGGCCTTGACCATACCGCCGTTCTTCTACCTCAACGTGACGTAACCCTATCTGGGTTTCACGGAGCAGTTTGACATGAGTTCCTCACCATCTTTTCTTTCCTATGTCGTCATCGTGAGCCTGTCGATTCTCTGGCTTGGAATGCAGGCCGCGTACGGCTCGGGCCCGAACCCCGATAACGCTGGGCAACGCCCCCGTGCACGGGAAATCGGGCTTGCGATAGGTGTTCTTCCTCCGGGGCCCCTCAATGCGATCACGGATGTCGCGGGCGTGCGCGTGGGTCACCAAACCATCGTCGAGGGCAATGCAATTCGAACCGGGGTGACGGCCATTCTTCCACACGGCGGCAACATCTTTCAGGAGAAAGTGCCAGCAGCCATCGTCGTGGGTAACGGGTTCGGCAAGCTCGTAGGCTCAACCCAGGTGCAGGAGCTTGGCACGCTGGAGACGCCGGTCGTGCTTACGAACACGCTGTCTACTTTTGCGGCAGCCGACGCCCTGGTCGGTTATATGCTGAGCCTTGACGGAAACGAGAAGGTCGCCTCCGTCAACCCCGTGGTTGCGGAAACCAACGACGGCTATCTTAACGATATCCGTGCGCGGCGCGTTGGTCGCGAGGATGTTGTGGCCGCGATTACGTCCGCCCGCGGAGGCCCGGTCCCTGAGGGCTCAATCGGTGCAGGCACGGGAACGCGCTGCCTGGGTTGGAAAGGGGGTATCGGAACGGCCTCCCGCCTACTACCCGAGTCGCTGGGCGGCTACACCGTCGGTGTCCTCGCACAGACTAACTTTGGCGGAATCCTCACCGTCAACGGTGCTCCCGTCGGAAAAGAGTTGGGAAGGTTCTATCTCCAGGAGTCGCACGACAATCGCCGATCTGAAGGAGGATCGTGTGTCATCGTGGTAGCTACCGATGCACCACTGGAGTCGCGTCAGCTCCGGCGACTGGGTAAACGAGCGTTGCTTGGACTTGCGGCGGTCGGGTCGCCCATGACCCATGGCAGCGGTGATTACGTCATCGCGTTTTCCACGGCTGAGTCGGTTCGCCTTTCTCACGACGCCGCTGCCAGAACACAGAAACGGACGCTCTTACGGGATGAGTCTCTTTCGCCGTTTTTCCAAGCAACCCGGGAGGCCACAGAAGAGGCGATCATCAACAGTCTGCTTAAAGCCGCGACCACGACCGGTTTCCAGAACCGTGTGTGTGAGGCGATTCCCCTCCGTCGCTTGGTCGAGATATGCAAACATTATCGTGCGGTTCAGCCGTGAACGCCGATTCTCGCGGACAGGAATGACACCTAACAACTGATAACTGACAACTGACAACCGATAACTGATAACTGACAACTGACAACTGATAACTGATAACTAATCGTTTGGCTGATCAGCCAACGTATCTTACAGTTTGCTTGTTTGATCGACGAGGCTGAGGAAAATGCCTGGGGGGACTGTGGGCATCAGCTAACTCTCTCAGACAAAGCCGTTGCCTGGCCTGGTGCTTTCTGGAAGGGGAAGGGAACCGGCCGGCCAGTCAGGCAATCGCACAGCCGTGCGGTTGTTTGCCTGGCCGGCTTCTTATTGCGCGGACCTCTCGCGGAGTGGGTTGTTCCTGGTGGCGGCGGTTCGCGGGCTGTTGCGGTTGTGACGACAGCCGGTTTGCTGCGCGAATCGAGACCGGCGCTCGAGCGGATACCGTCGGCGTCGGTCCAGCTTGCGTTTCAAGAGTTCGTTTACGGTAATGGTACGACCCCCTTTGGCCTTGATTTGTCGCATGGCCAGGTCGGCCGTCGCCTTGCTCCAATACCCGCATGCGTCCACCACGATGGTCACCCGCTTCTCGCGAGCCAGCAGTGCGAGCGCAAGGGCCTTCACCGACCCCTCGACCCCGATCCCAAAAAGGATGAACTCCGTAGCGGGCAACTGGGTCAAGAATCGATCCGCCTTGGGGTTGCTCAGCAGATCGTCGGTCCGCTTACGGAAGATCACCTGTTGGTATTTTCTGAATAGATCAATCGGACACGAGAGCGTGTTGTCCGCTTCCACCTGGGCGAAGCGAGAGAGGATCGTGAAGTCGATTTTTCGTTGGCCGGCAGAGTCGTCGACGCAGCAGATTGGATAGGCGCTGTCGGAAAGCTCGCGGGGACGATGCGAGAGTAGCCCAGCGATTCATCGCTGGGTAAGGAAGGGTCGAACCGATGATCGAGTCCCGTAGGGACGATTGAACCGACGTACGATGTTCATCCGTCCCTACGGGACTTGATCGTCTACGAATAACACGTTCCCAGCGATAAATCGCTGGGCTATTGTCAAATGTCCCTCCGGGACAAGCCCGGTAGGGCAGGTCGATGACTTTGGCCACGTCGCCAAGATACACAGGGTTGCCATGCGGTGTGGCTAGCCCGGATTATCCATCCTGTTGCCGTCCTCGGGCGTAACCTCTTGTAGCGCCACCCCTTGTGGGTGGCGCCATGTAGACACAGCGCGCAAACAACGCCGGGGACAAGCCCCGGCGCTACATGGATTTGGAGCGGTTCCCGGTAGACCCATGAATAATCCGGGCTACGACCAGCCACCCGCTCGTTGGACGTATCTCGTCTCCTGCTAAGCCTGTCGCAGATGTCGCTCGACGAGCCGGATAGCCAAACTGAGTATCACTGCCATGATTGCCGCCTCACTAATGCCTATGGCCACGGTTTCTTCGCCGATCACGGCCCAGCCGAGCGGGCTTTGACCGTAGATCGGATCCTCGCCATCGAGCGAGGTCCCGCGCTCGACGTGGCCACGAAGCGCGTTCAGGTCGCCATAAGCCGCAGCGGTCCAGATGTCTGTTCCGGAGTCGGCTTCAGTGGCGCCGAAGGTCGTGTTGCCGGATCCGGCCCAGCTCACGATGACCCACATCGCGGGCAGAACCGTCACGCAGCCCAGTACCAAGGGGAGCGCGACCCGCTTCGCCCGGTGCTGCAGTAAGCCTACCATCCCACGTTTCTGCCAAAGCATCGCGGTGAAGAAGCCGCTGAGCAGGAAGAACAGCGGCATGCGGAAGCCGTGGATTGCCGAGACGAAGAACCCGAGCGCGGGCTCGCAAAACCGATCCTGAACCACCCAGGGGATGGCCATGAAGGAAAGAGCCGCGTGGAGAGCGATCCCCAGCAGCACGGCAAACGCGCGCAGGGCATCGAGGTCGTGCCGGCGGGTGTCCACTGATTCAAGTCGCTGGGTTAGATCACCTGTCATTCCACTCATTGTGGATTCTCCGATCACTCAATTCTCAAGCCCGCTGAGGGCATAAACTGACCCCTTCATCCTCTGGTTGTCCTCTTCCTTCCCGCTTTGCAGGGATTCAGCGCCGCACCACCCAGGTGCCCGCCAACCGATCGTGCAATCCGCGGTTAGGATGCAGAGCGGCATAGGCCGCTGTGCTGATCCACAGGAGAAGCAATACAAGGGCGGAGATGAAAGCAGCGGTAAGTTCGGCCCTATCAATCAACAGAGCCACGATCGACATGGGAAGAAATAGTGGAAGCCAGACGATCGCCCAGCGAACCAACAGGTGTGATATGTTGGCGGGTTTTCCTTTGGCGTTGATCACCGCCAATCTAAAAATGGAGTGACTAGCGGTACTGTGGAACGGGAATTCCAGGAGTTGAATCAACGCTATGGCACCTAATACCACCATAGCAGAAATCATGACGAGCCCGCCCAGAGAGTCACTCCACTGCTGGACCCTCTCCCCTTGATAGCGTCCGACAAGAACAAGGATCCAAACATAGAGAGGCAGCATGAAGATCGACCCAGCTCGAATCCCCTTGCTAACCTCAGCGGGTCTGTCCAGGAGTCCACGCAGGGTACCGGTGAGGAAGCTGAGTTTCTCGAACTTCCCACTCTCAAGATTTTGCAGCACCGGCCTGACATGAAGGGGGAGACTGGTTGATTCCACGCACGCGGCGACGGCGCCCAGGAATCGCTGTTGGCCGGCAACGTCTCCGACAGGAATGCGTTCGGCGGGGGTTTTCACATCGGGCCAGGGTTCGTCGAGCAGGATGGCGCGCCCTTCTGCGGTGACCCAGACGTGATCGAGGCTCAGCTCGGCGGGCAGCGTTTGATCCCCTGTCGCGTCCCATAGTTCCGATGCCAGGTCGTGGAGCCAGTGGCGCAGCGTTCCCCAGGGCACATGTTTCCCGTGATCGACCAGACTGGTAAACGGCACTCCCTGAGTCGCCTCGAAGGCATCCCAGGCGCCTTCGGCTGTCTCCACCTTTTGCAACCAGCGCAGACGGCCGGACCGCGCGACATTTCGTCGAGCAAGGGACGGTTCCGATGAGTTTCGCCGCAGCAACCAGACCTGGCGGCGCAACACGGGATCGGTGGCGACGATCCATTCTCCAGGAACCATCTCTTTGATGATCTGGTAGGGCCCAAGCGAATCCGCACCCTCGGCGGGAATTTCCGGCTGAGTTGCAGGCTCGATCGACGGTCGCACGGTGCCCGTCGGCTTCACCAGCACCCTCGTTCCGGAGGCGAAATCCCACACGGTGGCAAAACCGTTTTCGCGGCGCGCTCTCAAGGTCAACAGAACCGGAATCCAACCGCAGACGTTGGCGGCGACTACAAACAGCACGATCTGAGCCCCGGTCAGGTCGACATCGGAAATCGATGCCATCATGAGTGGCATTCGGACGCCTTCAATACAGAGAATGGGAATGAGGATCCTGATCAGCGCCCGTCCGATGCCGGGCGGCCGGCCGTTTGTGCGGACAACGCGCAACCCCTTGAGCCGCTTGCCCAGGCCGGCGCCCCAGATCCCCTCAACGATACTGAAGTAGAGGAAACCGAAGCTGAGGAGCGCAAGGTAGTATCTCGCCGAATAC
>JBARRC010000222.1:0-5723 GCA_049644045.1 Phycisphaerae bacterium | reverse complement strand
AACCAGCGATCTTTATTTCGCTTGGGGAAGCACGAAGCTTGGGTCTGGTGGTCTGGCCGACGACGGTAGCACGTTCTACGGTGGTACGTTGGTGCTCGATGTTGATACCACGGCCAAGGGTACGTTTACGATCGGCTTCATCCCGGCAACGGCGACGTTCATGAAGGATACCGCTGGCCAGCCGATTCCGTTGATCGGTGTGTATCCGGCGAAGGTTACGGTCGCGGTCGGTCGGTGCCTCTTTAACGTTGGTACTCCCGACATGGATTGCATCGATGATTGTGTGACCAAGGCCGAGTGTGACGCGA
This sequence comes from Phycisphaerae bacterium, assembly GCA_049644045.1. Lineage (GTDB taxonomy): Bacteria > Planctomycetota > Phycisphaerae > UBA1845 > UBA1845. The sequence continues at coordinate 5,415 of JBARRC010000222.1, read as the reverse complement.
TGCCTGGCGTTACCGTGTTCGACACGGAGCAGGACTGCAGCGACCCGTGGATCGAGTGCACGGAGGACGAGCAATGTGGGGATGGCGACGCTTGCACGGTCGACACCTGCGATGGCATCTTCATGTGCCACAACGATGCGGTCACGGTCGCAGCGGATGAGTGCTGCGATCCGACCTGCACTGAGGGTGATGCCGACGACATCGCTGGTAGTGGGACCGTTGCGTCCTTTGAGGACGACAACGAGTGCACCAATGACTTCTGCACCCCGGCCCTCGGCTGTGCCGTTCTTCCGGATGCTACGCACTGTGGTGTTCCGGGCCACACGGATGTTGCAGATGACACGCTGTGTGGTGAAGACTGGCGTGCCTGCTGGTTCGGCTGGTGCCAGGCCGGTGTGTGCACGGAGACGGACGTCAACGGGATCGCCTGTGTTGACGAAGCGTACTGCGAGGGTCTCGTGCCCCATTCGCCGCCGGACAGCGTGGACTGCATCGGCGACGTGTGCAACTGCATCTCGTGCGAGACGAACCTGCCCTGCGAGGGGCCCGGTAGTGAGTATGCGTGCAGGGCCGATCTGTACTTCGACGTTCACGCAGAGAGCAGGTACACGTTCTGCGTCGCAGAAGGCGAGAAGGTCATTGCGGACGTCTGGATGGGTGTGTCGCTCAAGGTGATCACCGGTGCTCAGTTCGTGGTCACGTACGACCCGACCTGCCTGGAGTTCGTGAGCATCACGCCGTACGGCGGCGTCTTCGTCTTCGAGATGTACGAGGACGTTGTGCCTGGTGTGATTGTCTATGCGGTTGGCGTCGATCCGATGGGCGGCGTTGGCTCGGCAGGACCTGTCGGTCTGGCCACCATCACGTTCAACAAGCTCGGCGACTGCAGCTGCTGCATCCTTGACTTCGGCGGTGAGAACCCGGAGAACACGTACTTCACCGATGCGGAAGGCCAGCGTGTCTGCGCCGATGGGATCCCGAGTGAAGAGATCTGCGTGTTGGATGACATCGATCTGGATTGCCCGGGTAACTACGAGGTCAACGTTGACTGCGACATGGTCACGGCGGAAGTGTACTGGGATGAGCCGACGGCGGAAGGTGAGTGCTATCCCGTGGATCTGGTGTGCTCCGGTGTGTATCCGGACATGTCAGTGGTTCCGCAGGACGTCGTCATGCACGGCGGTGAGTTCCCGGTCGGCCTTTCGTCGTTCACCTGCATCGCGACGAGCACGATCTGCGGTGACTTCGTCGATTGTGACTGGACGGTGATGGTCATGGAGCAGACCACGCTGGATGTGGTCGTTCAGTTGTCGCCGATCATCCTGGCCGATGATCTGTGCCGCTGCATCGACTTCGAGCTGTACGCGGACTGCGTGCAGCCTCCGCTCGTGATCGAGAAGTGTCTCCGCTTCGGCGGCCTGTGGGATCACGTCGGTCACTTCACCGAAGAGTTCAAGATCCCGGCGGCCGGCCAGTGGTTCTGCATCACGGCTGGTGATCAGCTCCACACGTTGCGCTCGACGGCTTATCTGGAGTGCGTCGACGGCGTGTACTATGCCATCTTCAAGGGCGACCCGTTCTTCAGTGGCAACTGGCTGGTCGGTGGTAACCTTGATGCGTTCAAGAAGGAGAACCCGTACGCCAGCCACGATGTGATCGACATCCTCGACTTCGGTCAGTTTGTCGCGCACTACCTGGACACCCCGGCTGCGGACACGTGCACGCGGAATCCGGACGGCTCGTGCGCTGACTGCATCCTGTTCCCGGATGGTCATGCAGACATCAACGGTGACGGCATTGTCAACGCGCTTGACTTCGCCTTCATCCAGATGAACTTCATGGACAGCAGCAAGGATGCGTGCTGCCCGGGTTCGACCGCCACCATTCCGACGGGTCGGACCGAGGTCTCGCTGCGTGAGCTGCGTGCCATGGATCTGAGTGATCTGAGTGTGGCCGACCTGAACGGTGACGGTCTGCTGAACATGGATGACATGGCCGCGTTCATGGCCGGTGATGTTCCGAGCAAGCCGGTCCGTGGCAACAGAGGTGCGGGCATACGGTAGTAGTCTACGAAGGGCGTCAGGAATGACGCTCTTTAGAACCTAGATCTGGGAAGGGTTGACCCTTCCTTAAAGATCGCAACCAGGGCAGCGTATGGTTAAACGCCATACGCTGCCTTTTTTATGTTATGCCGAGACCTCGGCTACGGTGGATTGCAGGTGTGCCTGGATGGTCTCGATCAGCTTCTTGCGGTTGGGGAAGGCGGGTTACGGAAACTCAACGAGTTCCAGAGGATCGACTTCTTCCCAAACGGACCGCTTGAGCCTGTATGGACCCGAGATGCCGGTCCTCCCTTCGGCGCCGGTGCGCGAGCGAGTTCAGCCAGCACGAACCGGGAGGTGTAGAGATCGTAGCGGCGCCGATGGCGATCCCACCACTGGCGCGTTACCTCGCGCCATGCGGCGATTCTCGGCGACGAGCGTGTCTCGTGGTAATAACTCGGAACGGTAGTCTCGATGTACACGGACGGCATAGGCTCTTACTCCGTTGCTGCGCTGAGCAGGATAATCGAGCCCCCAGGTTCAGAGAACCTGGGCCACCCGACAAGGTCGGGCTATGCTCGACACCGTTCACCGCCGGACGATTTGGCGGGCGGGGCTCGCCCTACGTTCTGGTTGCGTCACCCACAAGGGGTGACGCTACGTTAGGCCAACGCGTTTTGCAGGGCGACAATCTCATACGTGCCTACTGCGCCGGTGTGTTCGAACTCGACGATATCTCCGATGCGCTTGCCGAGAACCTTCCCGGCGACCGGCGTCCTGTAGTTAAAAACCCCGCTTGCAACGTCGGCTTCCCACGGTCCAAGAAGCGACATCTCGTAGCGCTCGTCGTCCGTCGCACGCTTCAAGATCACCTTGCTTCCGATGCCAACGTGATCTGTCGGCACGTGGTCGGGCGTAAGCACGCGTGCCGCGGCCATTTCGGCGTTCATTTGAGCAAGCCGGGCCCGAAGCAGATCGCGTTCTTCCAGCGCGAACTTGTACTCGGAGTTCTCACTCAGGTCGCCGTGCTCAGCTGCCAGGCCAATGGCACGGGCGTTTTCCTTCATTTTCACATTTACGTGGTGGCCAATTTCTTCCTGCTTGCGGACGAGCCCTGCCTCGGTCACGTAAACTACATCTTCCTGCTCCCAGGGCTGAAGTGTGGGTGCGGCCTCGGTGGGTGGGAAACGCCTGCTCAGACGGTTGGACAGATCCTCACGGACGGCCCGACCAAGGTTGTCGAGTTGCCTGATCTGTGTCCGCAGCGCACTGGCCATGCTCGCCTCCAACCCGTCCAGACATTGATCAAACCGCTCGTACTTGCGGGCCGACAGCACCGCCCGCGCGCGAGTGCCTATCTTCTTTGCAGTCTCCCGTGGAATCTTCTCGCTACGGCGACACTCGTCCAGCGTTCGAAGAATGCGCGACAGGAGCGTGACCGGCGCCGGTACAGGAATGTGTTCCGCCTTCGACGGCCCATCCCACAGCCACAGCAGCGCCTCGAAATACTCGACGGACGAGGCCATGATCTCCTGCACGATCGGCTCGAAGTCAGCAGCACCCAGACCGGTTTCGACGAGTCGCCCAACGGCTCGATCACAAGCAGCCAGCGGGAACGTCGGCAACAAGGCCAAAAGTTGATCGGACCAATGCTCCGGGTCGGCTTCAACCAGGCAGTTGCAGGCAAAATCGAGCAACGCTTCGTTTTCAATCTGGGCGAAGACGGCCTTTAGATCGCTGGCCGTCTTGAACAGGTTGATGCCCTCATCCGGTAAGCCATCGAGCCCGGCCGTCTCCCCCACTCGCCTGGCGATCACCCAAACGAGACCGGCCTGAACCGCGCCTTGCCCGGTAAGACGCCTGGCGCGCCCGGTGAAGCTTTCGTAGCACTGGCGTAGTGCCGGTTCGGACGGCTGCTCGTTGCGCACTCTGCATTCTCGAAGGTATTTCTCAACAACTTCGAGCTGCGCGAGCGGATCGCGCAGGCTTTCGAACTCCTCCAGCAATTCGTCTTCGAGCGCAATCGGTGTTTCGAGGTAGGTCAGGTAATACGGCGAGCGGCCGTTGATCTTGATGTTCGGACACCGCCGCAATGCCGTGCGGGTGCGCGTCCACCATTTCTTCCAGTCTGCTTCGGACAACAGCTCCGGCACCAGGATCGCTTCCAGACGGTCGCTATCAATACCGTCATCGCGCTGCTTGCAGAGATCGATGACCATCGACACGGGCTCATCCCAAAGCCGCTCGGTAAGCTCATCAGGCGCGAACACCCGCATCACCCGAAACTCCGTTGGTGATGCCAGCCGAAAGCGATCCGCAAGGCGAACACATCCGACCGTCTCCACGCCATCGGTGGTGGTGATCGTGAACTGCCACGAGGTCTGATCGATCTTGTCGACGCGGATGGCCCGGTCTTCGTCGCGCGCCGCAAGGAAATCACCTTCACGTAGAACCAGGCAGAGGTCGAGCGTCCTTAAGGCACGTCGCACGGGACGGCCGCCACCAAGCCCGGATTCGGCCAGCAGTCCTTCAAGCCCCTCACAATCGGCATAGACGGATCGGTAAAGCTCCACAACTTGTGCCCGCAGCTCTTCGCTCTCGCCAACGGCGAGCAGAAACGGACCCGCGACCGTCAAGGTTTCCTTTGGCGTGTACCGTCCGGAGAGGGTTTCGACAGCGGCCCAGGCAAACGCTTCCGCTCGGGAATTCTGACCTGTCCGGCAGAGCTCACCCAGCACCACGTCGTATTCGGATAATCGATCTAGTGGAACATCCGGCGCGTCGATGAGGCGCATCCATTCCTCTTCGACCGTGTCGGTATTGCCGCTGCCGATCAGTTGAACCACGGATTCGGGCTTCATGGCATGGTCGCCGGGAATTACAAATTACAGATTATAAATTACAGGTTACGAATTACGAATTACGAATCGGCCATCGCGTCTTTTTTGTAATTCGTAACGGGTGATTCGTAATTCTGCTCAATCCGCACAGTATCGCAGCTTCCGCCCGTGTTGTCGAGCGACGGGTGCTTTGCATTGCAGCGCCAGCTTATACACCTCACGCATCCGAGAGGCCGTCGCGCACCAGCTAAACATTCGCGCGCGGGCCAGGGCCCGGCTAGCAAGCTCGCCGCGCCGAGTCGGGTCCGTAAGCATGAGTCGGATCGCATCGGCTACGGCGTCGCTGTTGTCCGGATCGACAAGGATACCGGCATCACCGACGACCTCCGGTAGGGCTGCGTTCGCCGCCGCGACCACGGGGCACCCATGAGCCATCGCCTCCAGCACGGGCAAGCCAAACCCCTCATCGCGCGACAGCACCAATACGACCTGTGCCGATGCGTATTGGTGAGACAGCTCCGCGTCGTCTATGC
>JBARRC010000221.1:0-8578 GCA_049644045.1 Phycisphaerae bacterium | reverse complement strand
CGAGGCACACTCTTGGCAGTCGATGCTCAAACGACTCCCCGTTCGGATCAGATGGATAGCGGAAGAGCTGTGAATTGCAGTCCACTTCATTCAGTTCGTTGAGGCATCTTTCGACACTGTTAAGCGTCCCATCGTCCTTGCCCTCGTCGCCTTCAGCCTTTTCGATTAACGCTCTCGCCTCGTTCCAAAGCTTCGTCAGACCATGTCGCTTATGGAGGTCCGGCTTGACCAGATCGTCTTCGAGCCCAGCGTACAGCCCAATGAGCGATTTAATCGACAACTCAACGTAATGCCGAAAGCAATAAAGCGTCGGGTAGAGGACGATTGCAGCGTCACTTTGCCACATGTGGGATGCGAGGACTTGCCCTGCTTCGTAATACCCCTCGCGATAGAAGTAAGCAAGCTCTGGTCGGAGAGACTCTAGGATGCCATCAAACTCAGGAGACCCGGTGGATGCCGCTCCAGTGTGAACCCTTGCCTTCTCAAACAGCCGATCATCCTTCGACGGCCATGGGAAGTCGTCCAACTCATTTTTCGGTGAATTGCCCATTTCAACTCTGCCTTCGCGGTGAATTCTGCCCGCCGATTGCGTCTGGGCCGTACGAGGCCTACAACTGCAGGATGAACCCAACGTACCTAGTCGTCGCTCGGCCCTTCGTACTCCTCATCATTGGCCTGGTCGTGACACTCCTTAAATGGCGTCTGCACTACGGGATCGAGCCGGCTGGCGAAGGATTCCGGAAGATTGTTCCGGCGGATCAGCTCTACGACGTCACCCCAGTCCTTGTATCGCCAGGTCACCAACTTCAGCTCGATCAGCCGGGCGAGCGAAACCGTTCGCAGGTCGCCGTGAATCTCAGCCTCAGAGGGATCAGGGACACGCACCGAGCGGTTCTTGCTCGTCCGACCCGCAAGCTGTCCGGATATCAAAACGTCAATTGCGACCTCGGTCTTGGGGTCGACGAACCTTCTTGGAGCACCCTCGCCTTTCCTGTACGTCGACCCTACGAGCCGTTCCTTGAACTTCTCGTAATCGCTGTGTGTAAGGACCACGTCCACGTCCACGGTCTGCCGGGGGTAATCATACGCGTTGAGCGCTAATCCGCCGATAACAACGTAGAGGATGTCCGCTTCGCGCAACCGTCCTTCCAGATCGCGCAATGTTTCCCATACCGGCCCGGTCTTCTCAAAGAACATACCCGCCTCCGTGATCCAGTGGATTTGTGATCGCGCGATCATAGATGTCCTCGGTGGCATGGCCCACCCTACTTGTTCTGGTCCGCACAGCGGACCCTGCGGGTTGGTGGGTCGATGACCCACCCTGCTCTTGCTCCCCGCAGGTCCGCGCGGGCTTAAAGCCCGCGGCTCAGGATTGGTGGGCAATGCCCACCCTACTTCTGCTTCTCCCCTTGCGCTTTGAGTGAATCCAGCTCCGCGCGCAGGCCGGCGAGTTTGTCGAGTTCTTTTTGATGCTCGGCCTCGGCCTCGGCCTCGATCAGACGGTCGATCTCTTCGTCGGTGACGACCTCGGCGGCTTTGGCCATTTCCACATCCTGGGCGGCTACGTCTTCCACAGTGTCGAGGAACATCTCCATGCGCTCTTCCATGGTCTGGGACTGCACCATGGCCTTCTCCCAGTCGGCCTGGGTTTTCACCAGGTCGGTTTCGCCGAACAGCTTGCCGATTTCGGCGGCCATCAGGCCCATACTTTGAGCGAAATCAGCCGAGGCTTCCGCCTGTCGCTTGATGAGTAGGGCATTCTTCACAGCCAGCAGTTGTCTTTCGAGCATCTTGCGGATTGTGGCGGTCTTCTTGAGCGAGTTGCGGATGAACGCGTATTGGTTCGTGTCGCCGATTCTCTTGGCGTGCTGGGCGTTCCTGATGAATTCATCCTGAAACTTCGCCTGCTCACGAATGGACTTTTCGATCCGCCGGATGCCCTGGCGAATCTTGATGTCGCGCTCGATGCGACGTTCCTCAGCCGATTTGAATAGAGCCATGAGAAGAAGCTTTCAGTTATCAGTTATCAGCTATCAGCTATCAGTTATCAGTTATCAGTTTTGGGCAATCTACGGTCAGCGGCAAGATTCGCATTCCACATTCCGCATTCCGCATTCCGCATTCAGTAATACTCTCGCTCCGGAATGAGTACCCATAGAATGATATAAACCAGGATCCCCGGAAACGCGACTGAAAAGATAGATAGCAGCACATACACCACTCGAATCATCGTCGGGTCGAGCCCGAAATACTCGGCGATCCCGCCGCACACCCCGGCGATGTGACGATTCACGACGCTTCTTCGTAAGAGACTCGGATAACTACTCATTCAAAAGCCTCGCTCTCATCCCTTCCCACGTGTGGCACCGTCCCATGTGTGGCACTGGTTTCTTGTGTGGCACCGGTTTTCAACCGGTGTTCGCACAGGTTAAAAACCTGTGCCACACGTTCGACAATCCCCAATCTCCAATCTCAAATCTCAAATCCCCCAATCCAAAATCCCAAATCTCAAATCCCCAATCCCCAATCCAAAATCCCAAATCCCAAATCGCAGTCACGCTTCCGGCGCCGCGTGCTTCTCACGTACCGAACGGTCTGCCTCGTCGAACGCCTCAGCCGCATCGCTGATCGTGCCGGCGTCCATCTTCTCCCAGACCTTCACCACCGTCTGACCGGCCTCACTGAGTCCGGCCGCACCTTCATCAACACCGGCCCCGACCGACAGGATTTCATCCAGTCGTTCCTGGTAGATCTCAGCCCGGACCGCGTCGGACTCAATCAACCTGCTAAGGCGAAGCATGTCGGCCTCGCTGATCAGACCGAGCTTGCTCGATTGGCCGGCACGGTCGGCGTTCTCACGAAGCATTCGCAGGCGCGAGACGGTCAGCATCTCCTTGCTGCGAACGTTGAGCTGGCGGGCGAGCATGAGTTGCTCGGTCGTCCGAAGCTCAAACTCCTGAGCGAGCGCGCGGCGGACTTCCGGTGTATGTTCTTTGGCCCCGCGCTCGAAGAGGCCCTGCTTATCTCTGGCGAGCTTCTCGACCTTCTTGAGAAGCTGTGTGCGTTCCTTCTCCAGGAGAAGCTCTTGCCGGCGCAGCTCCGTGCGGGTCATCTGCGACAACGGTTTTTTACGCTTTGTCAACCACTCGAGAAACACCATCGGTCAGACCATCCTCACGCTCGTGACCGGCCCATCACGTCGGCTCCGCATCGGCCGGGCGATTCTTCTGCTCCGGAGCAGCCGACAGAGGCTCCTCGACACTCGGCTCAGCCGCGGGAGGGGCCTCAGCCGCCAGGGGAGACGGCGGCGTCGCGGCCGGTCCGACGGTCTCCGCTTTGGCCGGCGCAGGTTCCGCTTCCTCTTTGAACTCGCGCAGAATTGCCAGCTCCTCGTCACTGGTCAACGACTCTTCGATCCCCGTTTCGAGGCTGCTCACCAGGTCGGCGTCGGCCTTCAAGGTTTCGAGCATTTCCTCGGCCCGAACGGCATTTTCGGTGAGTTCCTCCGTATCGGGCAGGCTGGCCATCTCACCTTGCTGGATGAGCGTGAGGTTATGGATGTCGGTGCTGACGATATCGATCTGCTTGTTGAGCATCGCGGCCGTGGCGTTCTGCCGGGTGATGTCCTTTCGAAGCTGGGCGAGCTGAGCGGCGAGTCGGCGCTCTTTCACGTGTGCCTTGGCCTTGTGCGCCGCCTTCCCTTCCTCGCGCAGCTTTTCCTCCTTGGTTTCGAGCTTGCCGATATCCTCGTAGATGCGGTCACGGCGCTGGGCCAGGGCGGCGCGGCGCTCGGCGAGAAGGTTGATCTTCTCCGCCTCGTCGCCTTCGCCGGTAAACAACTGTCTGATCCGGTCGATGACGTTCATCGATCTCCTCTCCTGACGCTGCGCCGGTGCACCACGGAACAGCAGAAATTCTCCCTCTTTCTCGGCCGCCCTCAATTCCGGATCGTCGGCCGCGGCTTGCTTGAACCCCTGTCGCACCACATCTTCCGGCAGATCCATCTTGCTCGCAACGGACGAGACAGACAGCCCGCCGGTCAGCAGATCGGCACTACGCTCTTCGACGACGCGGCGGACGCGGTCCATCTTTTCGTTCGCTGATTCCGGGTCGAATATTTTGAGCACCCTGGGGTCGCCGGCCTCGCTGGTAGCCATCGTACGCCACCCGCCGTGCCCGTCGGGTTCGACCAGCACGACGGTCGCGTTTGGTCTGTCGATCTTGGCACGGCGCGCCTCATCGGTGAATCCGGTGGGGCTACACACGCCGATCACGTGAGGCACGCGCGCGTCACCGGCGAGTTGACGAACGTGATCGACGAGCTCACCCAGTCCAATCGGCGGCGCATCCTCATCTGGCGACGACGCGTAGTGACTCAGTGGTGACAGCACGGATGCAACGGCCACGCCGGTTCGACGTTTCCACAGCAGCATCCGCCGCTCGAACCCGTGCAAGGCCACGCGCCGATTGGCCGGCAATGATTTCAGCTTCTCGCGGTCGTAGATCCGGTTCGACGCCAGCAGCGCGCGCAGGCGATCGCTCTCGTCGTGGCGTGCCTGCTGCCAGATCGAGCCGCGAAACTGCTTGCCCTTGGCGGCCTCGAAGTTGGCCTGCACGCCCGATAGGAACTCCGTTTCGTATTGAAGGGCTTTTGAAGCGTTGGTCGTCATTGCTTGCTACCACCTGGTGTCTAAGCGTTTACATCAGCCGCGTACCGCACTGGCTACAGTAATGCGCATCTCGATATTCGACCTTCCGACACTGCCCGTTCGGGCACGCGCGCTGCCGCGACCCCCGAACGCACATGCCACCCGCTTCGACCACCGTGTCCTTCCTGGAAACACCGAACGCGCCTCGCGCGATCCACCCAACGAACCTGCACAACATGTAGATAACGCCGAAGAGGCACGCGGCCCATCCGAGCACCAGGAGCAGAATGAACAGAAGCACATCGCCTTGCATGACCGGCTTCCCGGCGTCATTGACTCAAGACCCGCAGGTCGTTACCGCAGAAGATACAGAACCGATCGCTCGGGTGAACATACGCCTGGCACGTGGCACATCGCGGCACGGAGGCCACCAACTGGTGACCGCAGTGGATGCAGAACTGGTCGTCACGATGCACCGGCCTGTGACACGCGGAACAGTGAGGCCCGGCGCCCCGACAAACCCCTGGGGGGAGTGGGGGCGAGGTGCGCTCCTGCCGCGTCGCCGAAAGCGCGGCCAGCATCTCGCTCGCCGAAGCATACCGCCGGTCGCGTCGCGTGTAGCTCTTCCTGAAGACCTCGTCGAGCGGGGCAGGCACCTCGGAGCGCAGCGAACTCGGCGATTCGCTTCCCGGAGGCCGCTCTCCCGTCAACATCTCAAACAGAATGATACCGCATGCATACAGGTCGCTCCGCGCATCGATGGACTCGCCCTCTTTTTGTTCCGGTGACATGTACGCAAGCGTGCCGGCGATGCTTCGGCCATCTTCCGTCACCGTGCTGCCGCTCTGCATGATCGACTGTGTGGTCGTGCCGCCCACGTGTCCTAGCCCAAAGTCGGTCACTTTTACGGCCTGCCCGGCAATCAGAGCGAGGTCTTCAGGCGGTTGATGCAGCAAGATGTTCGCGGGCTTCAAATCCCGATGGATCAGCCCACCCTCATGCGCGGCGGTGAGCGCCTGCAGAATACCACGTAGAATCGTCACGGCGGCATCAATGGGGAAGGCCGATCCCCGCTCATCAATCACCGCTCGAAGTGACGGGCCATCGACGTACTCCATGACGAAGTAGGGCGGGTCGGCATACGGGTCCAGATCAATCGCGCGGACGATGTTGGGATGGTGCAGGCCGTGAACCGCAACGCCTTCCCGTTGAAGGTTACGCACGTACTGCGGGTCGGTCGGTATCTTGATCGCGACCATGTCTCCGAAGACATGATGGCGCGCTCGCCACACCTCTCCGAAGCTGCCCGCCCCGAGACGCACCTCGAGCAGGTAATTGCTGATCCGATCACTTTCACTCAGCGCGGACATTCCCGCGTCCTTTCAATCGCAAGCGATATTTGTGAAACGCGGCACTAGACCTCTTCCAGCCGGTCGGCCTGATACTCGCAGGCCTTAAAATTATAAACTCCTGCCGAGAGAAAACCAAGCAGAACTATCATCCACGTCAGCGCGCCGTGGCCGCCAACACCGCCCATCAAACATAGTGCGACAACCATGTCCGCCGAGAGATAGCCGAGCAGCATCAAGGCCGCAGCCGCATTCGAGTCTCTCGCAACCACCCACGGTGTTACGAAGAACGTTGCCCAGGGAAGGATCAGGACAAACCCGAGCCAGACAAGCACATACTTTACGGTAAGCCAGATCGTCTTGAGATCTTCAGGATGCTGCCAAAACCAGATCACGGCCCCGGCGCCTGAGACAACTAAGATCGCCGTAATGACCTTACCGCCGATGTATTGCCCTATGACTGTGAGCATGACATCTTCCGTCCTTCAATGGCGGTCCGCATTCCGGTTACCGTGCGGACTTCCCACTACGCTGTGCCGAGAATCCTTTCTCGGCACTTGTCAGAGGACCGAGAAGGGATTCTCGGTCCAGCGAATTCTCGGTCCAGCGAGTCCTGGTTACCGGACGGACCTCCCGCCGGATTCTATACCTTAGTTTAGCGCACGGCGACGCGCGTGGCGATTACAAAGGGCGTCGCCCTCTATAATTCGGGGCAATTTGACAATTATCCACCGACGCGGGCAGTTTCAGAGGAGTCAGATCGTGGCGGGTTTGGAGACGGATGCCGCCATGACGATGCGGTTCTTTCCGGCCGCCTTGGCGTCGTACAACGCATGATCCGCGGTGCGGATCAAGGTTTCGGCGTCCTCGATGTCCAGCGACGGCTGGCTGGCGATCCCCATACTCATGCTGGCACAGACCTGGGGAAGGTGCTGTGCCGCATCCCGCGTGAACTTCTCGGCGATGCGCTCGCCCAACACGCGAGCCCGATCGGCGTCGGTTTGGGGGAGGAGCACGACAAACTCGTCGCCGCCGAAGCGAGCGGCCACGTCGGCCGAGCGAAGCTGGCTGGTAGTCGTCTCGGCCGTCAGCACGAGCAGCTCGTCGCCGACGTGATGTCCGAAGGCATCGTTGACCGCCTTGAAACCATCCAGGTCGATCATAATGCAGGACAGATCTGTCTCGTAACGCGCCGCTTCCGAAAAACGTCGTTCGAGCATTTCGTTGAAATAGCGACGGTTGTAGAGACCCGTCAGAGGGTCACGCGAGGCGAGTTCGCGAAGCTGCTGCGTACGCTGGGCCACACGCCTCTCCAATTCGGCGTTGAGCCGGATGATCCGCTCATGCGTGTGCTGGTATTGGTCGGCCATTCGGTTGAATGCGATCGTCAACCGTCCGATCTCATCGCGCCGGCGCACCGGGCTGCGAACATTGAGATCGCCTCGGGAGAAACGAAGCATGGCGTTCGCCAGTCCGTCCAGCGGCGATACGATCCGCCGGATCAGGAGAAACCCCAACGGGACCGCAGCCATGGTGGCGAGGATTCCGACGCCGACGACCAGATCGAGCTTGCTCGACATCGTCTCGTGCCAGCCGCTTGCCACCATGCCGGTACGAACGTAGCCCAACAGTGTCGTCGACGCTGCGTGCGACGAATCATCCGTCGATGCGCGAAGTGCGATGGGGTAGGTAACGTCGAGAAACACCGGAACACGAACCGTCCCCTGATGGAACACGGGTCGTCCCGGTACCGGGGCCCTTTCAGACTGATCACGGTAGAGTCGTTGAAGGACGTTCGCACTGCTGTGCTCGGCGACCGTAAGCTGGCGACCGTCAACGTCCGAGAAGATAACATACAGCAACGGCGAGCCGTTCGCGGCGTCCTTCGCCAACGCTTTCAGCGTATCTCGGTCACCGCTGGCCATCGTCGTAGCAGCCGCCTTGGCGAGTACCTTCGCCATCTGAACCATCTGCGTATCGTGCTGGTCACGGGCGAGTTCCCCGCCGGATCGCAGGAGATAACCCGACACGACGGCCGTCACCGCAAGCGTCAGGACGACCACCAGCCCGGTCGCTTTGCACTGGAGGCTCATCGCGGCATTCCACAGGCGCTTCGCAACGCTGGAGCCTTCGTGTATGCCCGGGCTATGCGAAGGTTCACTTGCCATGGAATCCTTCGGGACCGCGCTCGTTTCTTGTTCTACCCCCATGCACACGCACCACGGGGTCTACGAGAGCGCACCGCAGCAATGTCCCTATCGACATGAACCCATAACAACTGAATAACGAACAGGTCCGAAAAACAGGAAGGTGGGGTGAGAGCGACGACCACCCTAGTGTGGCAGGATCGAAACAGCGGGAGCAGGGTGGGTCATCGACCTACCTTCTTGCTTAGCACCGATTTTCGCAGAGGGGTTTGGCGTCAACCGGATATAACATCTGCCTGTCGTCTCTTCACTGAAAGCTGAGCCCGAGTTTTGCCCGATCGAAGGCGGGCAGTGAACCGGGAAGCTCGTCCCACGGGACGGCTCTCAGAATCGGATTGTGAGCGCGGCGGGGATACACCACATTCACCGCGCC
>JBARRC010000220.1:0-6599 GCA_049644045.1 Phycisphaerae bacterium | reverse complement strand
ACCACCTTCTTGCCGGAGGCATCCTCCGCGGAATCGACCACGAAACCACACCCGCAGCCGCAGTACGGGCAGATGGTCGTGGTACGGACGGCCTCCTGCAAGTTCTTGCGGACTTCCGCCACGTGGGCCTCCACCGGGTTGAGGGCAAAGCCCATCCCGGTGATGGCCACCCCCGCGGTGAGCGCGGAGGTTTTTAGGAATTCTCTACGTGTCAATAACATTAGCACCTCCTAACACGAAAAAGTACCCTGATAAACGGATACGAATACCCAAGATGGCAAGCGTCTGCGGCGATGTTTGCCGTGCAGGCCGAAACACCATGACCGCAATCGTCGGCAAGCGGAAAAACCGGACAACATGCACCGACAGCATAGGAAATCGGACACACGATTACCATGCGACCTCCGCGCAAGGTGCCGTTCTCTCTCCTCGACCGGCCGGGTGACAGTATGGACGCCTTCCACGTTCCCGTCAACCCCGGAGTCCCGAAGTAGCTACGGAAACAAGACTTGCGCAGGTTTTCGTTGCCGGGACGGATTACTGTTCACTCCGTTTACGCGGTGTTCGCAATCGCGCGCGGGACAGCAAATTGTCAAGATAAGGCATTGGCGCGGGTGCGCTTCTTGCTAACATGAGACCGGCTGAAGGCGTGGTGTAGGCATTCCGTCACCATGCGGCTGGTCGATCCGTTTCACGTAGGGTGCGGTCCGAAGCGGTTTACCAGCCAAGTGGGAAGCTAATCTCCGGTTCGATCGGATCGGCATCATGTTTGCCCCGAGCGGGTTGGGAATCTGGCAGCAATCTATACAGGTGCATAACGGAGAAACGATCATGATCAAGTTCAAGTGGAGTTTCCTGGGATGGGGTCGGGCATGGTTGCCGGTGCTGGCTTGCCTCGTGTTGGTAACGGGTTGTCCGGTGGCGCCGCCGCCCGAATGCGTCACCGATGCCGACTGTGAAGAAGGCGAGGTTTGTACGAATGGTGTGTGCGTTTCGGCGCCGGAGTGTGAGACCGACGCTGATTGCGATGAGGGCGAGGTGTGTGAGAACGGCGTGTGCGTGGAAGCTCCACCGGGGCCGGCGGACACGTTCCCAACCAGCTTCCATGGTCAACGGCAGGCCACGGCCTACCACTACTCCGCGGCAAACGGTGGCTTCGAGAGCATCAGCCAAGTCCCGATTACCGACCTGGGTTGCCAGGCTTGCCACAAGAGCCCCTTGGCAGACGGGACCGAGGTGGAAGCGGCCGACTACGCACCCAGTTGCGAGGATTGCCACGCCGACCGGAACAATCCCGGCCCGGTCGCCGACGACATCTGTCTCGGCTGCCACAGTCGACAAGCCAAGGAGCGGGCGCTGCTAACCGACGTGCACGCCAATGCGGGCATGACCTGCATGGCATGTCACACCGAGCGCGAAATGCACGGCGACGGCACCGAATATGACTCGTTCCTTTCCGAAGGAGCCATGGACACCCGGTGCGAGAACTGCCACGCCGACGGCGACGACCCGGACGCACCGATCGTTGAGCCAGAGTCGCACGACATCCACCAGGGGAAACTGCACTGCTCCGCTTGCCACGTGCAATCGGTCCTGACCTGCTATGCCTGCCACTTTGAAACCGAAGCGGTGGCCGGCATCGGCAAGCGCTGGTTTGGGCAGGCACCGCGAACCGGTTTCAAGATGCTGATGAACTACGACGGGCAGGTTCGCACAGCCACGTTCCAGTCGCTCACCTTCGGCGGCAGCTCCTTTGTGGGCGTGGTTCCCTTCGTGTCTCACAGCATTACTAAGGAGGGAATCGCGTGCGGCGACTGCCATCGTCAGGGCGGCGCAGGCAATGCCAACATCGAGGAGTACGTCAGCGACGGACAGATCACCGTCACGGCATGGGATCCGGAAGCCGAAGGCGCTGACCGCCTGGTGGGGCCGGAGGGTGTCATCCCCGTCGTGCCGGATTGGGAAACGGATCTACTGTTTGTCTTCCCCGTCTACACCGGTGAACCGGACGACGCCATCGATATGGAAGCCAACCTGCCGCTGTTTGACCTCATGGACCCGGATGAACAAGGGCGCAACCTACTGTTCGGCGAACCGCTCACCCAGGAACAAATGGACGACTTGAGTAATTTCTAAAGGGTGCTGGAGGTCTATAGCACAGGGTCCTTGTGACTTTCGTGGCTCAGGCGGAATCCCGTTCCCATGGGGCGGGATTCCGTTTCTTGAGTGCGTTTGATCGAATCTTGATCAGGTGGCAGCCCACGGCCCTTTCGGTTCGTGGGCTGTCTGTACTTCGTGCTCGAAGAGGCACGCAGCGGCCCCCCCGTGCTTACACCCGATCGCGGTGGATCGGCCCTTTCGTGAGCGTCGTCTCGAGTTCAGGGGGCGGGTCTTCGGTGCGGGATTCCCTTTGGGTGCTGGCGAGCCTCACCGTGTTCCTGCCGGCGTTCTTTGCGGCGTACAAAGCGTTGTCGGCCTCGCGGAGTAGATCATCCTGGCTTTTCATATTGGGTGTGCGCTCCGCGACGCCAAAGCTGATGGTCACGCGCAGTGTGAGGTCGCCACACCGGATGACATTGGCTTCCACGGCCCGGCGCAGTCGCTCCGCGCCGACGGCTGCCATTTCCTCGGTCGAGTGGGGACAGAGGATCAGAAACTCCTCGCCGCCCATGCGGCATACAGCCTCGCCGCGCCGCGCCGAGGCGCGCAGGGCACCGGCGGTTTCCTTGAGCACGATGTCGCCGACGCCGTGACCGTACACGTCGTTGCAGCTCTTGAAGCGGTCGATGTCCATCGCGATACATGCGAGTGGGCTACCATGGCGCTCGCCGGACGTCCAGTGTTCGGACAATCGGGCCAACGCCTCACGTCGATTGGTCAGGCCCGTCAGTTCATCCGTGGTCGCCATGCGGTTGAGTTCTTCGTTGGCGATCGCCATTTTAGCGTTGTACCGGTGTACCTCGCGATTCCGGCTGTCCAACTCTTCCTGGAGTTTGATGATGCGTTCACCCGCACGGAGGCGGGCCAGCAGCTCCTTGGGGTTGAAGGGCTTGCAAAGATAGTCATCCGCGCCGGCCTCGAACGCCTCGACGAGGCGCTCTTGTGTGGTCTGGTGCGCCGTGACGATGACGACATAGGCGAATGCAATCCCTTCATGGGCCCGGATCGCACGGCACAACTCCAAGCCGTCCATGCCCGGCATCATCCAGTCGGTGATGACGATCCGGGGCCCCTCGGTGAGGAGGGTCCATATGGCTTCCTCGCCATCCCCGGCTGTCAAGACCTGGTAGCCCGCGCGGGTCAGGTGTCGCTCCAACAGGATCAGTGCGGTCGGGTCGTCGTCGACGATGAGCGCGGTCAGTGGATTATCCTCTGGCACTGTAACCCTCTCCTATCTGATCTGTGGGACCGGCTTTCCAGCCGGTCAGAGTATCGGGCGCATGGACGGTCCCCTTTTTCTCAAGAACGCCTTGTCGCTCTTGTGCCTGCGAATAGATTTCAGCCAGCGGCGGAACCCGTCGCGTTCGCACGGAAAAGATGCTGCCCGCCTCGCGCCACTCGTTGGCGATCGCATCGAACACTTCGTGGTAGATGTGTGGGCTGATCCGCAGTCGGTTGGCCTCCAGCACCAATGTGGACAAATCATCCCGGTAGACGGTCGGTCGCGTGAGTACCCAAGCAATCGAGCCCGCCAGGTGCAGGATTCGCGCAAACAGCACGGCGCGGGAATCCGGTTCGAGATTTCCCTTGTCGGGCGCGCCTTGGGCGCGTACGGCCTCCTGAAAGATGACCGGCATGTGCCAATCGCCCATCATCTCCGCAGCCAGCTCGTTATGGTCGATCCCGAACACGGCCTGTTCGACCTCAGCCAACTCCTCAGAGTCGTCAGACGCGGCGGTCCTTAGAGTGTTGGCGTAGTGCTCCGGGAACGCGGTGGCGAGGGCCAAACGGCCAATCTGGCTCAAGAGTCCGCAAGTAAACGCTTCGTCGGGGGAGAAACTCTTAACCCGGTTGGCGATATGTCGAGCCGCCGCTCCTCGCGCCACCGATTCCGACCAGAACAGTTCGTGGTCGAAGGCCGAGCACTCTCCCTGCCGATGGTTCGAGACGAGCGAGAAACCGAGGGCCAGGCTCGTGACCGTATTGACGCCCAGCAGCGCAACCGTCCGCTGGATGGAGGCGATCTGTCTCGGCATGCCGGCAAGTGGGCTATTGACCAGCTTGAGCAGCCGTGACACGATGGCGGGGTCCGATTCGACCACGGCAGCGATCTGTTCAACGGTCGAGTCCTCGTCCTGGGCAAGCTTGAGGATCTGCAGAGCGACCCCCGTGGGCGACGGAAGCTCGCGTGAGGCCTTGATCTCTTCGTATATCGTTGCGGGCATTGTGGTTCCGGGATCCCTATCATGCCGAACGCAGACTTTTCTCATTCATCGTCCCGCTGGTGTCGCCGACCCAGTTAATGATGATGCCTGTTGGGAAGGTCACGATGCAGAGTCCGAATATCGGTACGTTTGGGATCAGTGGACGTCCGGGAACGTGACGGTAGCATGTATGCGCGGATCCGTAATTGTCGATGCCGGTTCGATAAAGTATGAGGTACATACTAGTACCATGTCAGGGGTCTTTTGATGGGTAGGTCGGTGAGGTTATCGGGTGGCATGGGCAAACTTGTTTGCCCGTGCGGCACACCCACAAGACACGGGTAAGCTGGCGCTTACCCATGCCACCCAACCGTGCCCATCAATTCAACGCTGACAGAGCACTAGGACATAGCGGTGTGATCGCGCTATCGGGCGCGGATCGAGCTTGGCGGAAGGGAGAACCGTGATGACTGAGAATCAGGCTGGTCTGGACCGCATCGTAGCGTCGATGCGCGCACCGATTGAAGAGTACACCCGGCTTGTAAAAGAGCTTGCGGGCGAAAATGCGAAGGCACTGACTCTCTTCGGTGCGATCGCTGCCGGCTCATTCGACGCCGACCGGCATACCGCCAGAAGCGTGCTGATTGTGGATCGCGTCGATCTGGCAGTGTTACGCCGGTTGGCGGAGCGCGGTGTGAAGCTCGGCAAGGCCCATATCGCCGCGCCGCTGATCATGACACCCGATTATATCAAGGCCTCGCTCGATACGTTCCCCCTGGAGTTCATCGAGATCAAGCAACAGCATGTGATGATCTTCGGTGATGACCACTTCGAGGATCTCTCATTCGAGGACGGGCACATTCGCCTTCAATGCGAACGAGAGCTCAAGGCCATCCTCATTGGCTTGCGGCAGGGATTGCTCGCGGCTGCGGGGCGGGAGAAATTCGTCGGTGCGTTGGAGATGGATGTCGGTGAAGGGCTGATGCGGACGCTTCGTGGATTGTTGTGGCTCAAGGATCACAAGGAGGCCAGGCCTGCGGCTGAGGTCGTCAGCGAGATCGAGAAGATCGCGGATCGCAAGCTGGCGGGCGTGCGAACCGCGCTCGACCCGTCGGCCCATCACGGCTGGAATGAGTTTGAAAGCCTGTACCGCGACGTCGAAGCGCTGGGGGAGATCGCCAATGCGTGGTAGGTGTTATACCACGGCGCGCGACCAACAGGACAAGCGAGCCGCAGGCTTTAGCCTGCGCGGTCTTACGATGTCCCGTTACGTTCCCAATGGCTTTGAGTATCCGCGCGGGCTGAAGCCCGCGGCTCGCCGGGTTTGCTCACATCTGGTGGGTGCGGTCATCGTTTGGGGACTGATGGGCGCACCGTCGGGTCTGCGCGCCGAGGTGACGATTCCAGACCCCGGTACGTACGTCGTCGACCGTGCCGGGATCATCGACGCCGGCATCGAAGGCCGATTGGAAGCCTGGCTACGCGAGCTCCAGCAAAAAACGACGGTCCAGGTGAAGGTGCTCACCGCGCCCACGATCGAGGGTGAAGACATCTCCGGTTTCGCACAGAGGCACGCCGAGCTGTGGAAGCTCGGCCAAAAAGGGAAGGACAACGGAGCGCTGATCGCCCTGGCGCTCAAAGAACGCAAGGTCAAGATTCAGACCGGTTACGGCCTGGAGGGCGTTCTGCCCGATTCCTGGTGCGGGTCGCTGTCGCGCAAGATTGCCAAGACTGATTTCAAGAGAGGGGCCTACAGTGACGGGCTCTTTCGCCTGGCTGTCACCGTCGCGAATAAGATTGCGGACGCCGCGAATATAACGTTGACGGGTATGCCGGTGTATCGGTACCGGGCTCGCCGGGTGCGGCCGGGTGGTCTCGCGTGCGGTGGTGGCATCATGCCGCTGATCGTCATGTTGATCATCTTTTCGTCGATGGGACGGCGGGCGCGGCACCGTGGTCGTTGGGGCGGCGGCGGATTCTTGCAGGCCATGCTACTGGGAAGTCTGATGGGCGGCATGCTCGGCGGCCGGCGTCATTCCTCCTGGGGCGGTGGCTTTGGCGGTGGCGGTTTTGGTGGGGGATTCGGCGGCGGATCGTTCGGCGGGGGCGGCGGCTTCGGCGGTGGCGGTGGCGGTGCCAGTTGGTGACACGGGAATGGCGAATGTCGAATTATGAATGGCGAAGGTAGCGGCGTTCCTCTTCATTCGCTATTCGCTATTAGGCGTTAGTGAGGTG